>JBLHHD010000037.1:0-12499 GCA_047614605.1 Alteromonadaceae bacterium | reverse complement strand
GTCCCAGTGTTTGCAGAAACCCCTAACGGGCAAATTGGCGATAAAGTTATCGGTTACTCCAAAGACTGCCTGAGCAAAACCCGGCTTGACTACTTTTATATTGATAATAATGGCAAACACCACCTGTACGAAAAACCAACCCAACCAGCAGACATTCAAATGATCACGATTAACGACACACAGGTGCCGTTTATTATCAGAGTCGAACGTGGGGTGATCAATCGTTTCATCTATACCATCACTATGCTGGTAGGTGAAACCAGCGAGCATAAACTCACCAGCACAAAATACTACAATAACAAGCTGATCTTTGCCTTTGGTGGCGGCTCAGGTATCGGTTTTCGTCAAGGCCGACTCAATATGCGCAAAATACTGGAGCGGCGCAGTGAACAGTTAAAACTAGGTTATGCGGTAATAGGCTCCACGGGCAATATTACCTCTAATACTTACAACATGTTATTGGCTGAAGACACCGCCGTCAGAGTCAAAAGGCAATTTATTAGCCGTTATGGTGAGCCACAATATACCGTGGGAATAGGTGGCTCAGGGGGAGCGATTCAGCAATACCTATTTGCTCAAAACCACCCTAATTTACTGGATGGGATCATTCCTCAATACTCCTATCCTGATATGCTCAGCCAAACCATTTATGCACTCGATTGTGATTTAGTCGAACATTACTTTGCCATTCGCGATACCGACAACCCTAATTGGGCAAACTGGCCTTATCGTGAATCAATACTGGGTCTTAATCACAGCGACGACATCGAGCAACGGTTACCCGAGTTAGCCATGATCAATCAGGCCGCTTCGGGTATTATGCCGCAAAGCCCAACCGGCAACAGCGAATGCATTAATGGCTGGTTTGGTTTATCAAGCCTGATCAACAACCCCAGAATGCCCTACCTGAGAAGTTATTATGACAACCCCATAGTTAAGCAGGTTCATTGGAGTTACTGGCAAGATTTAGTCAATATTTATGGCAAAGATTCACAAGGTTTTGCCCGAACGACCTGGGACAATGAAGGGGTGCAATACGGTTTACGGGCTTTTGCCAAAAATGCCATTACTGCCGATGAGTTTTTAAAACTTAACCGTCAGGTCGGTGGCTGGAAACCCCAACAAGCCATGGAGACTGAAAATTTCTTCTTTGCCTTTGGCCGCAAGTTTCCAGTATGGCTGACCATGTGGAGTCGCCACAATATTACCGAGCTGCAAAATAACAGCGCCACACGACGCAGTGCATCACTTGAAGCCATTGAAAAAGCCTACCGTTATGGTCAGATATTTGTCGGTCAACTCAACGTGCCGGTGATTGATGTGCGTCATTACCTTGAGGATAAGCTCGACATGCACCATGCCTCGGCTTCTTTTAGCTCACGTTTACGCCTTGAGCAAAAAAACAATGCCGACAAACAGCTGATATGGATGAGCCACAAAGACTACGACTATACCACCAAAGCTTTTGCCACCATTGACCAGTGGCTGAGTAATATCCGTCAAAACCCCGAGCGCTCAATTGCCGCCAACAAACCCATTGATGGCGTGGATAAGTGCGCCGATGAAAATGGCTTAACCATCGCTCAGGGTGAGCAGGTTTGGGATGGTCAATGGAATGACAAAAAAGCCGGTTTATGCAGCCAAAGCTACCCCATTTATTCGACTTCACGTATTCAGGCCGGTGATTCATGGGCCGCCAGCACCTTTAAGTGTCAGCGTCAAAGTGTCACGCAGGCCATCGATAAGGGCCTATATGGTCAGCAAGACATGCTGCTGTTAAAACCACTGCTGGAGCAAATCTTTACCACTGGAGTGTGTGATTACGACGCTACGGATGCAGGCCGACCTATCGGTATTTAAGGGGGTGGGGGGTAAAATCGACACTTTTGCTTAAGCCACATGATGAGTTATGATGGTGCTCATGATAAAAAGCCTGTTCAATGATACGACTCGGTTATCCCTCGCAATACTGGGACTGTTACTGCTTGTCGGTTGCTCCGGCACGGCCTTAGCGGCCATCGGCGGTAATGAAGCCTTTGAGAAAGCCCGCCAGCAACAACTGATCTGGCAACAGGCCATTGATAACTTTGCCAACGCAGATGTTGATCAGGTGGTTATCCCTTATATGACCATTCTCACCCAGCTAAAAACCCAACCGCAACCAAACTGGTGCCGTACAGATATCACCAGCATGGTTAACCGGGCACTGACATTAAACGCATCAAGCCTGGTTGCCTATTCGATGTTATACAGCTGCGCCGCAAAATATGATAAGGCCAGTGACAAAGCCGCTTACGCCGAAACCATCAACGGGTTGATTGGTCTGATCATTAAACAAAAACAAGCCAGTTCACTTATCGATGCAATCGAGATAAGAGAACTACTTGAAGCTCCCTTGATCTTGCAAGCTATCGGTTTTAACGTGCTGGATATGCAGTTAGTTCTCAAAAATGGCGGCATTTATTACCATTACCATGTGATAGACCCCCTGACGGCTAAGGTACACAGTAAGTTTTTCAGCAATCTGGCTTTTATGAAACATCAATTGAAGCAACCTGCGATTGGCAATGAAATGGCAATCCAGCTGATCTTACGGGCTTATCGCCAGCAAACACTGACCCTGATGGTAAAATACCAGGCCAGCCAACTGATTGAACAAGGCCAATACGATGCCGCCATTGCCCAGCTTGACGATATTGACGAATACTCAATGCTCAAAAATGTCCAGCTCGGCCAAACTTACCTTGCTCTTCAACAGTGGCAGAAATTTGCAACCCTAAGCAAAGCCTTGTCACTGGACGCCAAAGCCGGGTTTATTGATGCGGCGGTGCTGCTTGGAAAATATCAGGTTATTCACCCTGACAATAGTCTCTCACCAGATGGCCTTTCATCAGACGTCCTTTCATCAGAAAGTCGGCTCAAAAAATTAATTGGCCAAATCGACCGCTTTACCCTGCCCGGTGAAGGGGCTTATCGACTGGCACAAGCACTGCTTGCCAACAATGTGAATAACCCCCCTTTAACTAAAATGGCGATTAAACAGAGCATCAAATGGTTTAACCAAGCCATCGCCCAACACCACGGCAAAGCGGCATACACTCTGGCGAGAATTTACCAGGCTGGCAAACTGATTGATAGTGATGCCAATCGTGCTTTTGCGCTGTTTAAGCTCGCCAAAGACTATGGCAATGCACAAGCCGCGATTGAAGTTGCCCGCTATTATCATCAGGGCGGGACAAATATCCCCATCGACCATCAACAAGAAATGGTTATTTTACGTAAACTTATCGAGCAAAAAAATGCGCCAGCAATGTTATTACTCGGTGAGCGTTACGAATATGGTATTGATGTAAAACAAGATGCCCAGCAAGCCTACGACTGGTACTATAGGGCCTGGCAAAGTGGTTTTGCCGAAGCGGCCACTCAAATCGCGATCTTGTATGAACTGGGTAAAATCAGCCCCCAAGCCGACGAATCAATAGCACAAGCTTATGTGTGGTACGAAAAAGCCAGTCAAAAGGGCAGCCATAACGGATCGTTTAATCTGGGGCGTTTTTATCAGTGGGGAATGGGCCGGGATATCGACCTTAAACAGGCCGCGATGTTTTATTTAACCGCCGCCAATAATGGTTCAGCCATCAGCTATTGTCATCTGGCCGTAACCCTTTTGCAAATAGACACTCATACGGGCCAAGCGCGTCAAGCAACTCGTGATAAAGCCTTGGCTTTATATCAACTGGGGATAAAACACGACAACAGAATTTGCCCCCGTCAACTCGGTCATTTTTACCTAAATGAGTTAAGTGAGCCTGACAATGCTCTGCACTGGTATACCATAGCAGCGAGGGCTGGTGATGCCATGGCCCAATTTAATTTGGGAGAAATGTACCAGCAAGGGGCGGGTATTAAAGCGGATTTCATCAAAGGGTTAAGCCTAATTAAACAAGCCGCCGACGCCGGTTTTAAACCAGCGATTGACTATTTACAACATGATTCGCAGTAGGAACGGCCTCTGCGCCGCGAATCACTTCCTAAAAAACAACCGCTTAAAGCAGTTGCAACCGCTTAAGTTCAGGATTTAATACTGACAGATTAAAACCGGTGATAATTTTATTGCCAACTACAATTTGTGGGATCCCCTGAGCGCCAGTAGACCGGTATAACGCATCAATACCGGCATCGCCCATTTCAATATCACGTTCAACAAAGGCAATGTTATTATCGGTCAAATAATCTCTGGCTTTTTTACAATAAGGACACCACTGGGTCGAATAAACAACCACCTTCTCCGTTGTATTAATAAAATGAGCACTGGTGTCCATTTCAACATAAGCTGGGGCGGCATTATACCAGCTCCACCCTTCTTTAACGCCCATGCCAATGCCTAAACCAACGGCCAAAATCATGCCGTAGGTCATTACTTCTTTGATTTTAAATAATAAACTTGTCTGTGTTGTCATTTTGTATTCCTTAAGTATTTAATAATGGTGCTTGGCATAACCGACCATCAGCGACCCGACCACCAGTGTCGTAGCACTATAATAATAACAAAAGTGACAATGTCAAATGACTTCTTACACTAAACTGCAACACTCAATTAACACAACTTATTTATTAGCAAGCGGTAATACGCTCACCAGCCAATCGTTGCTTGAATATCAGCGCTCATGTTGCTAGTCTGCTCTTCGCTTAAACTTAGAAAATAATCACGACGATCATCCATCAAATTTAACGATGCAACCAGGACGATGACAGACAACGATGATAGATACTCACATCACAGTTGAGACCCCCGAAAGCATTGAATTGCAGCTGTATCCAGCCGGTCCCATTCCACGTATCCTGGCTTACACTATCGACTGGTCTATCAGAATAGTTATATTGATCATTGTGGCCACTTTACTAGATTTTTTTAATGAGGTAGGTACTGGCATTTACCTTATCCTGTACTTTTTACTTGAATGGTTTTATGGGGTGTTTTTTGAAATGCTCAACGATGGCATGACACCGGGTAAACGCGCCATCGGCATTATGGTAGTTAACGATGACGGTACTCCACTCAATTGGGGGTCTTGCACTTTGCGCAACATTCTAAGAGCCGCTGACTTTTTTCCCTTTGCCTATTTACTGGGGATTATCTCGATGATCACCAGTAAACAATTTAAACGCCTTGGCGATCACGGGGCCGCCACTTTAGTGGTTTACCAAAGCACAAAGCCACAAAAACCAACCATCAGCGAAGCGGGAAGCCGCCCACCCCCTTTTTTGTTGACCATCGATGAGCAGCAAGCCATTCTCGCCTTTGCTGAGCGCAGCGAAAAACTAACCCCGTCCAGACAGCAAGAATTAGCGGATATCCTCGCCCCATTATTACCCATCGCCGCTGATCAGCAATCAATCAATGAAACCTTCTCAGTCAGTGCCAAGCGGGTCAGTGAGATCAAAAAAATAGCCAACGGGATCATTGGTCAGTCATGAAACAACAAACATTCGAAAGCTTATATTTGCAAGACTGGCAACAAATGGAAGAAGCCTTGCTGATGGCTGAAAAAAAAGCCTTATTACCGTGGCAAAAAAACCACCACAACCCTGACCTCCCGCAATTATACCGGCGTATTTGCCATCATTTGAGTTTGGCTCAAGAGCGTCGTTACTCCAGCTATCTGGTGAGCAAACTCAATAACCTTGTTTTGCGAGGTCATCAGCAACTTTATCAGCGCCAAAGTCATTTTTTACAGCAGTTTATCCGCTTTATCATCTATAGTTTTCCCCATCAGGTGAGGCAAAATCAACGCTATATCTGGGTAGCCGCTACCATTTTCTACGCGCCAGCCTTAATCATCTACGCACTGGTGCAATTGCAGCCTGAGCTGGTTTACAGTGTATTTTCACCTGAACAGGTTGGTCAGTTCGAATCGATGTACGATCCCAATTCAAGCCATTTTGGTCAGGACCGCGCTGCCAGCTCCGATATGCAAATGTTTGGTTATTACATCCAAAATAATATCTCCGTTGGTTTTCAAACGTTTGCTACCGGGATATTTTTCGCTTTAGGGAGTATTTTTTACCTGCTTTATAATGGCCTGGTAATGGGCGCTATTGCGGCCCACTTAGTCAACATCAATTATCACAGCACGTTTTTTCCGTTTGTGATTGGTCATGGCTCGTTTGAATTGACGGCTATTGTTATTGCCGGTGGGGCTGGCATGATGCTTGGTCATGCGCTTATTAGTCCTAAACAGCAAACCCGCCTTGATGCCTTAAAAACCATGGCCCAAAAAGCTTTAGTGTTATTGTACGGGGTGATTTTCATGTTGGTTATTGCCGCCTTTTTTGAAGCATTTTGGTCATCCAATTCAGCCCTACCCTCAGTTGTCAAATACACTGTAGGCAGTGGCTTGTGGCTAATGATCGGTGCTTATTTTGCGTTCGCTGGTAAACACCACAAGGCACCGCTATGACAAGGAAGCGCGGGTAATGGAATTAAGCAAAATAAACACCGTAGTCAGGCCCCGTTCAAAATGGGAGGCGACAGATTTGGGCTTCAAAATGGCTAGTCACTGGTTCAAGCCGTTATTGCTGAGCTGGTTGATGGTCAGCTTGCCCGTATTTATACTATTGCAACTGGTACTGATGGATTATGGCCCGGCAGCCATGCTGATTTTTTGGTGGTTAAAACCGCTGTTTGAACGGATGGGGCTGGGTTATCTCAGCTTTGCCTTGTTTGGTGAACACTCAACCTTTAAACAATTATTTAAACGCTGGCTGTCGTTAATGCCCAGACAATGGCTGGCGACCCTCACATGGCGGCGTTTTAGCCCCCACCGCAGCTATTTTCTGCCGATTACCCAGCTCGAAAACCTCGCTGCAAACCAACGTCAGCGGCGTTTACGCCTCTTTGACGGACAAAACCAGCAAGCGTCGTTTTGGCTGACCATCATCGGTATGCACGTTGAAACCGTGATTATCCTTGCCACTTTGGCACTGGCGCATTTTCTGCTCCCCGGTAGTAGCCCGGGCGAAGGCATTTTTGACTCCCCGATACTCGCCGGTTTACAGCAAAGCTCCCTGATCACCAACGTGTTGTCGTATATTGCCATGGCTGTGGTAGCCCCGTTTTATATCAGCGGCGGGTTTTCGTTATATTTAAACCAGCGCACCCGAATCGAAGGCTGGGATATTGAGATCACCTTTGGTCAAATGGTTGAACGACGACACAACAAATCCCATAAACCCGCCGTATTAAGTCTGCTCACCCCCTTATTGCTGGTGCTGATAATGGGTTTTAACAGCCATGCAGTGCAGGCGATAGAGCCATCAGCCGAGCAAGAGCCATTAGCCAATCAAGAGCCATCAGCTGATCAAAAGCAAGCCAAACGACTCGCCCAAACCATTCTCAAAGGTGAGCAATACAACCAAATCGAGACCCATTCCTACCCCGAGTTTGCCCTAAACTGGACATTTGACCAACAAAATGACCAGCCAGAACCTCCCCAGATTCTTCCCCCCTGGCTGAGGACAATAGTCAACCTTATTGCCGGCAGCATCGAAGTCTTCTTGACAGTGTTAGTCGTCAGTCTACTGTTATTGCTGATTTATCATTATCGTCAATGGCTCAGTGAGCTGATCTCCCCAGTCAACAGCACCAGTCCTAAAATAGAACCGGCACAAAGTGTTTTTGGGCTGGATATCAGCCAGCAAAATATCCTTGATCAACCGGCCCAAAAAGCCCAATTATTATGGCAAAAGGGCCAACAACGCCAATCGTTAAGTTTACTGTACCGGGCAAGTTTACTGACCCTGATCAACAATCAACATTTGACCCTTTATGATGGTTTCACCGAAGGAGAATGTGTCGCTCAGGTTAAACAAAGCGCCAATCTAACGACTGCCAACTACTTTGCCCGCCTGACCCAAAACTGGCAGCGTTTGGCTTACGCGTCAATTGTGCCTCAAGAGTCCTTAATGCAGCAGCTGTTTGACGAGTTCGACAGCGCATTTAAGGAGCCAACAAGTGACTGACAGCTCCCGTGATCCCATGATCACACGCATTATCGTCGTACTGCTGATAGTGGTTATTACCATATTGGCTTTTGTCGTCGAAATCACCTTCAAAGACATCCAGACCAATACCGGTTTTGACAGTCAAGCTCGCAAAAACCCGTTTCTGGCCGCTCAGCAGTTTATTGAGCAATCCCCAGTCGATGCCAGCCAAGAAGGCCCACTAGCCGAATCAGGGCATGGTTTCTCACTGCTCGATAACTTGCCTTCAACCGATGATGTGATCATTATCACCAGCGCCCGGCACACTCTTAACCAGCGGCGAACTGACGCGCTCAAACAATGGGTGAGTCAAGGAGGTAACTTAATCATTAAAGCCAGCAAGCTGTATGATTTTGATAACCAACGAAGTGGTGATCTCCTGCTCGACGGTCTCGACATTGAGCTTATCGAAGTAGAAGCTGACGACGATAATGAGCAAACGCAAGAACAAGAACAAGAAGAGCAAAGCGAACAAGAGTTCACTTTAGATAAAGAGCCACAACCACAAACTCTCGAACAGATACTGCTAGAAGGCACTGAGGCAGCAACCAGAGCGTGTGCTACCAACCCCCAATTAACCTACCTGACGATTGGTGGTGATCCACCGATTGCAATCAACATTGGTGGCAAACATATTTTACAATACTCAGAGGACCCCGAGCCCAGCGGCTGGGCAAGCAATGAGCTGGGGGTTAAAATTGTCCAGCTCAACTTAGGTGATGGCGTCATTACCATGCTAACCGACCTATCGTTGTGGAACAATTACCAACTCAATTGTTTTGACAATGCTTACCTGCTGCATATTCTCACCCAAAACACGCCCAAAGTATGGCTGTTATTTAGTGAAGAAATGGCTGATATTGACACCCTGCTATGGCAAACAAGCCCGGCGCTGGTGCTCAGTTTCTTGCTCTTGCTTAGTGTATGGTTATGGTCACAAACCCTTAGGTTTGGTGCGCTAGAATCTAACCCCAGTGGCACTCGGCGCGACTTTATGGAGCATATCGAAGCCGCTACCAGTTACCGCTGGCGCAGTGGTGCAGCACAACAAAGCATCGACTTGTTACGCCAGCAAATAATCCACAAAGTGACATTGCGTCACAGTGACTTTGCCAAGCTCGATAGTAGCCAGCAAAGCGAACTTATCGTCAGGTTATGTGATTTACCAAGCAGCCAGCAAAGCCCGGTTCAACAGGCACTCTTTGAACCGCTGCCCGATAAAACCCAGCAACTTATCAGTACTGTCAGCCTGTTACAAAAATTAAGGAAGCAACTATGTTAGAGCCATTAAAGGCCCAGTCAGGGCAAGAGCCAGAGCAAAACCTGCCCGATGCCATGGCAGCGCAAATTCAGTGGGGCCACCAGCTAACCCAAACGTTACAAGGCGAGATCAATAAAGTGTTTATTGGTCAGCAACAAGTATTAAACCAAGTGTTAATCGGCTTGTTAAGTGCCGGTCATGTGCTCATTGAAGGATTGCCTGGACTGGGCAAAACGCTGCTGGTTCGGGCTTTGGCAAAATGTATCGGCGGCGACTTTTCACGCATCCAGTTTACCCCAGACTTAATGCCCAGCGATATTACCGGTCATGCCATTTATGACATGAACGCCAAACAGTTTCAAATGCGTAAAGGGCCGGTTTTCACCAACTTGTTACTGGCCGATGAAATCAACCGGGCACCAGCCAAAACTCAAGCCGCCCTGCTCGAAGTCATGCAAGAAAAGCAAGTGACCATCGAAGGTCAGTCCTACGCCTCAGGTAACCCGTTTATGGTGCTAGCCACCCAAAACCCCATTGAACAAGAGGGTACCTACCCGCTGCCAGAAGCCGAACTGGACAGATTCATGATGAAAATCATCATTGGTTATCCAGCCCTTTATGAGGAAATAACCCTAGTCAAGCTGGTCACACAAGGCCGCGCCCAGACATTCAACATCGACTCATTACAAACCATCATGAGCCTTGATGAAGTGATTAAGTTGCAAGACTTGACCAGCCAGCTAATCATTGATGATGCCGTACTTGATTACGTTATTCGATTAGTGCGAGCCACCAGAGACTTCTCCGGCATCGCCAAAGGGGCCAGTCCACGAGCCAGTATTGCGATAGTCAGAGCAGCTAAAGCCAATGCGCTAATCAACGGCAACTGTTTTGTCACCCCGGATGACGTTAAAGCGGTAGCCCCGATGATTTTGAGACACCGCATCATGTTATCAGCCGATATGGAAATTGAAGGGGTTAAATCGGACCAATTGCTGAGCAACATTCTAGACCACGTTGAGGCTCCCCGGCAGTGAAAATTATCGCCGTCAAACCCACTAAACGCTTACTGGGTATCTTAACCGTACCGCTGCTACTCGCGTTGATTCAGGCAATGATACAGCTGGCAGATGCATCACTGAGCCTAGACTGGGCAAGCACGTTTATTAGCTTGCTTGACAATGCTTGGCTGTTTACCTTGCTGATGATAGTCATCATCGCCAGTTGGGATTACATCAACGGCAAAAAAATTCAGCCGTTAACCTTTGAACGCAGCTGTAAAGACATTCTTAGTGTCAGGCGCTGGTCACCGGTTTCACTGAAAATCACTCATGGTGACAAAGCCTTTAGCCGCAATAAAATGGATAAGCGAATTAAGATTCGCGAATTGTCTGACAGTGCATTGCAACTTTCCCAAACCACCCTTGATGTCCAATTACGGATCGGCCAAAGTACCACACTCGACTATAAAGTACGGCCAAGCCAACGAGGTGACGCCAGCATTAGCGGCCTTGAAGTATTACACTCATCGACACTGCAACTGTTTAATGTGATCACCCGTTACAACACCCTAACCCGCTTAAAGGTTTATCCTGATTTTGAAGCCATTAACGGCTATACCCTGATCGCCACTGACAACCATGTATCTCAGCTGGGTATTCGTCGTACTCAGCGCCGGGGTGAGGGCATGGAGTTTCATCAGCTCAGAGAATATCAGCGTGGCGATACATCGCGGCAAATAGACTGGAAAGCCACGGCCCGCAAGCAAAAAATCATCTCCAGAGATTATCAGGATGAGCGCGACCAACAAATAATAGTGATGCTCGACAATGGGCGGCGAATGCGTACCACCGATAACCAGTTAGGCCACCTTGATCATGCAGTAAATGCCATGTCACTGCTTAGCCATATTGCGCTTAAACAAGGAGACGCGGTGGGTTTAATGAGTTTTGGCAGGAAGCAGCGCTGGTTACCCTGTAAAAAAGGCAGCGCCCATATCAACACTATCTTAAATCACGTTTACGACCTGCAACCGGGTGCCCATGCCACCGACTATAGTGCGGCGGCACAAAAGCTGGTGAAAATGCAGCGAAAACGCTCTTTGGTCATTTTAATCACCAATACCCGGGATGAAGATATTGATGACTTATTGCCCGCCATTAAACTGATCAGCAAACACCACCTAATATTGCTGGCAAATATTTATGAGCCGATATTACAGCAGGTGCTTGAACACCCCATCGAACAACTCAATGATGTCTATCGTTATTGCGGTACCATCGAATACCTCAGTCGCCGTGATAAAGTCAAACTGCAACTTAGTGACGCTGGGGTCTTTATCGTTGATACTCAGCCAGCCAGCCTCGCTATTGAAGTTTGTAACCGCTACTTGGATATCAAACGCAGCGGTTATTTGTGATCGGGCTCATCCCATAACAGCAGTTTGCGCCAGCCTCCCACATTAGGCGGGCCTATTTTTCTTAGCATGAGATTACGTAACACCCGACCGATAAATAGACGGCCTTTAACGGCCATACGGATCATCCGGTTAGATTCATCAATGACCCACGAAAAACGCACCAGTCGCTGTTGTTTAAATTGGCTTAACAATATAGGTACACTATCACCAATTAACACCACCGAAACCACAATAAACCTCGCGAGAGCGCACCGCTTTGAGCCGACCGGGAATAACATCAACATCATCTTTGATGGCATTTATGGCACTAATGACGTTATCGTCAAAATCAACAAAGCGATCCAGTAACCCGTTTTTATCTTTCACCTTAAGCCATTGTTGCGCTTCATCAAAGACATGGGATAACGCATGAACGCATGATCGTTACCAAAATAATCGGTAGGCTGTAATTGTGAGGTATCTTGATCAATCATAAAGCGCCAGTTGGTCACGCCTAAGTCTTCTAGGCGCTTGTCCGATAATAGGGCTATCTCTGAGGGAAAGTCGGTTTGAGATAGTTTTCGCGGTTTTTTCAGGCGAATAGTTTTACTATTTAATTGGAAAAAGCGCGAAAAATAGCCAAATCCGAATTTTCCTCAGTCGAGTCTCATTCTCGGACAGGCTCCTAGAGAGGCAATTGATTAGATTTAGAAACACAACGATAACACCTTGTATATATTGAAAATTATTGCTGTTGGATTCAATTAAATGTTGTTAAATCCCTATTTGTGTCCACT
>JBLHHD010000036.1:0-12500 GCA_047614605.1 Alteromonadaceae bacterium | reverse complement strand
CTCATCGCCATTTGCTTTTTACGCTGGCGACACACCACCGCCACCGAATTCATCACCCCTAATAAGTCAGTTAGCACCTCAGAATGACAGAAACGGGCAAGTACAAACCCCTTGGACTGCAAAGTTTGACTGCGCTTGTTAATTCGCTTTCCGCTCACTTCATGCAACGCACTGTAAAGCTCAATCAATAATTTTAGTTCAAAACAGGCAAATTCAGCCATAAAGGGTTCACTGCAAACCTGACGGCGAAATTTGTAACCATGGTATTGGTGTTTACTTAACTCTCTGAGTAACAGGGTTTCTGCCGCTGCGGCATTACGTCGCCATATAGCTTCATTTTGTAATAAATCCATGAGCCTAATCCTTTAGTGAGTGAGTTTGGGGCGTCTGTCCTGACGGGCTCGGTAAAACTGTCTGCCCGGTTTCATAAGGCGAAGGCAAGTTCAATTCGAGCCCACGACGGGCCAACATTGGCACCAGACTATCGACAACCCCGCTCAAGTCACCCGACAATTCGTGATGCCAAAAACGAATGATCAGGTATCCCCGGCTTTCGAGCAGTTGGTTTTTGAAGTTTTGATTGGTTTGGCGTATCTCATTTTCAGCAGTATCGGGCAAGTTATTATCCAGTTGAATGACCAATTTTAGCTGTGCACTTAAAAAATCAACAAAATAACTTCCCACACTCGCCTGACGAGTGAAATTGTAACCATTAAGATTACGCTTTTGTAATTCACGCCACAAGTTTTGCTCAACCAGCGTGGTGTAACGAGATAACGTGCGTATTCGATGTTTTAATTCCATTTTATAATCCTTTATTAGCTTGAAAATCACCTCTTTCACCGCAGAGGTTCGTGGTTAATCATTTTTTGCCTGTCACCTCCAGGTTTGATGTTGAACTAAACGCTGAGCTAAGCCATGAACTAAAACATAACCTAACTTAAGCTATGAACCAAATAACGACCCACAAAAAAACCGTCAAAACAGTAACCGACTCTGCTTAACAGATACCAGTCACCCTGACGGTTTTTAGTGGTCAAATTGACGTTTGCCCATTTCCCTGACAATCTATCGTTCAGTAACATAATCAGCATCTTTTCATTCCCTGTTATGCCTTATCCATTGGTGGCTTGGCAGCGACGATATCCTCATCACCAGCAAGTCCGTGTTAATTTCAACTCTAGACGACAAATTCAACCAACACAAATCACCCGGGTAAAAAAATATTGACCGTAAAACCGCTCAACACAAATTAAATCAACCCTAAGTCCAAATCATCAACTACACTTGATAAGCAAAAAATAAAAGGTGTTTGCTTATTGTGAAGTATCGAGTTCAATTATTAACCAGCCTGAACGGTATCTATTTTGGCCTTATAGCCTTCCCTGTGGAAAACCGCTGAATAACTAAGGCTTTTTACTGTATTTGTGGTTTTTTTAAGGAAAAGATGGACTCTTTGGCCGTTTTAAGCGACCCTACGCGCGTTTACATAATTCAAGTGATACTGTTTATTTGATCTAGATTGAATAAACTTTCTCAATGAATTGCGTCAACACACAAAAACACACTTTAAATAACCCGAAACAGTTGCTGTATAACCACCAGGCACCTTTGCATTACTGGTTGGACTATCCGGCATTTTTGTTTCACGCTATGGCAAAAGCACGAGGAGATGTCACGTGAACGTAACACGTAGAACACGCTGGTCTATACCGGCACTTCTAGCGACTGGTAATGTTATGGCTTCAGATATGCCCTTGAATATGACTCAAGGGGTCACCGATATAAGTCAAAAAACCTATGACTTACATATGGCGATATTTTATGTCTGTTGCGTAATAGGAGTAGTCGTATTTGGATTGATGTTCTGGTCCATTATTCACCACAGGAAATCGAAAGGCGTTATCCCAGCCACCTTCCATGAAAGCACAAAAGTAGAAATACTCTGGACCGCGATCCCATTTGTCATTTTAATCGGCATGTGTATTCCGGCAACTTCTGTTTTGTTGGATATCGAAGACAATTCAAAGTCTGACGTAACGATTCAAGTTACCGGTTCTCAGTGGAAATGGAACTATAAGTACTTCGATCACGAATTGCAATATTACAGTGTCCTTGCGACACCACGAGCGCAGTTTGAGAACTACAACGGGATGTTTAACCATAACGCAAGCAAACCTATGCCAAAGGGTGAAAATTACCTTCTGGAAGTCGATCGTCCATTAGTGATCCCAATCAATAAAAAGGTTCGCTTTTTAATCACTTCCGATGACGTTATCCACTCATGGTGGGTACCTGAATTCTCTGTTAAACAAGACGCTAATCCAGGTTTTATCAACGAAGCTTGGGCAATCGTTAAAAAACCTGGTATCTATCGGGGTCAATGTACTGAGCTCTGTGGTAAAGATCATGGGTTTATGCCAATTGTTGTTATCGCTAAAGAACAAGCTGACTATGACCAATGGATAAGCGAGCAAGTCGCTGTTCAAGCCACTGCTAAAGCCGAAGAACAAAAACTGTTGGGTATGCAAATGTCCAAAGATGAGTTGATGGCCGTTGGTAAAAATACCTATATGGCTAGTTGTGCTGCTTGTCACCAACCAAATGGTGAAGGTATCCCTGGTGTATTCCCAGCGCTTAAAGGCAGTAAAATTGCCTTGGATGATGTTAGCAAACATATCGACGTAGTTGTTAACGGCGTCCCGGGCACTGCAATGCAAGGGTATGGTAAACAGTTGGGCCTTAAAGAGCTGGCTGCGGTTATTACCTATGAACGTAATGCTTGGGGTAACGATACTGGTGATGCTGTTCAGGCAAAAGATGTTAACGCTGTTATGAAGGGGCAATAGTCATGAGCTATACGACAGACACACATGATGACCATGATGATCATGATCATAAACCGACGGGAATAACCCGCTGGTTGTATACCACTAACCACAAAGATATCGGCACACTGTACCTTTGGTTCTCTTTTGCCATGTTTTTAATTGGTGGTTTTATGGCAATGATTATCCGCGCTGAGTTATATCAGCCAGGATTACAAATTGTCGATCCAAACTTTTTTAACCAAATGACAACCGTTCACGGTTTGATTATGGTGTTCGGTGCCGTTATGCCCGCTTTTGTTGGTCTGGCGAACTGGATGGTACCAATGATGATTGGTGCGCCGGATATGGCATTACCGCGAATGAACAACTGGAGCTTCTGGATTCTACCTTTTGCTTTTGCGATTTTGTTATCTTCTTTGTTTATGGAAGGTGGGGGACCTAACTTCGGTTGGACATTCTACGCACCACTATCAACGACCTACAGTAACGACTCAACCGCGTTTTTCGTTTTCTCGGTTCATATCATGGGTATGTCATCTATCATGGGGGCGATTAACGTAGTCGTTACTATCATGAACATGCGAGCACCGGGTATGACCTTTATGAAAATGCCATTGTTCGTCTGGACCTGGTTAATCACTGCCTTCTTGCTGATTGCAGTAATGCCAGTACTAGCCGGTGTTGTTACCATGTTGTTGACAGATAAGTATTTCGGCACAAGCTTCTTTGAAGCCGCCGGTGGTGGTGATCCGGTTATGTTCCAGCATATTTTCTGGTTCTTCGGTCACCCTGAGGTTTACATCATGATTTTACCTGCGTTTGGTATCGTTTCTTCGATCATTCCGGCATTCTCGCGCAAACCACTATTTGGTTACTCCTCAATGGTCTACGCAACGGCTTCAATCGCCTTGCTGTCATTCATTGTATGGGCACATCACATGTTCACCACCGGTATGCCGGTAGCTGGGGAATTGTTCTTTATGTACGCCACCATGCTGATATCTGTACCAACGGGTGTAAAAGTATTTAACTGGGTTGCGACAATGTGGAAAGGGGCTTTGACCTTTGAAACACCCATGCTGTTCGCACTTGCCTTTGTTATTTTGTTTACCGTTGGTGGGTTCTCTGGCTTGATGCTCGCAATAACCCCAGTAGATTTCCAGTATCACGATACCTACTTTGTTGTTGCTCACTTCCACTATGTATTAGTTACCGGGGCCATTTTCTCCATCATGGCCGGTGCTTATTATTGGTTGCCTAAGTGGACTGGACATATGTATGACGAAAGCCTGGGTAAAATACATTTTTGGTGTTCAGTGATCTCTGTCAACGTATTGTTCTTCCCGATGCACTTTGTTGGTTTGGCCGGAATGCCACGTCGTATTCCTGACTACGCCCTGCAATTTGCAGACTTCAACAAGATCATCAGTATCGGTGGTTTTGCCTTTGGTTTGTCACAGTTGATTTTCCTTTACTTGGTGATCAAATGTATTAAAGGTGGCGAAAAAGCCCCGGCAAAACCTTGGGAAGGTGCAGAAGGACTAGAATGGGAAGTGCCTTCACCGGCACCTTACCATACTTTTTCTACGCCACCACATGTGAAGTAATTTAAGTTATTTGTAGTAAAAAGAGATTAGAAACTGATGCAACAAACCAATAAACCCGACAATGGCAAACTCACTCGCAGGTTAGTAATGATCGCCATTGGCATGTTTGGCTTTGGCTTTGCCCTAGTGCCCATTTACGATGTATTTTGTGAAGTCACTGGTCTTAATGGCAAAACCAATACCACGGCGGCATCAGCGCAAAATATCAGAGTTAATAAAGAGCGGACAGTCACGGTTGAATTTATTGGCATAACCAACAAAAATATGCCATGGCAATTTAAACCAGAAAAACGTCGTATTCAGGTTCACCCCGGCGAAGTGAAGTTAGCTAACTTCTACGCCAAAAATGAATCTGGGCGTGACTTGATCGGTCAGGCGGTACCTTCGGTATCGCCGGGCATGGCTGCCACTCATTTTAATAAAATCGAATGTTTCTGCTTTAATCGCCAGCCATTGGCTGCGGGTGCAGAAACATTAATGCCACTGACTTTTTATGTGGATGTCGATTTGCCGCTGGATATAGACACCTTAACATTGTCCTACACTATGTATGATGTTACTGATCCCGTTGGCGAATCGACCTCACAAACCAGTCATACAGGGGAGTAATCATGTCTAAAGAATATGAAAGTTACTACGTTCCTGAACAAAGCCCATGGCCATTTGTCGGCGCTGTGGGGTTGTTTTTTATTGCTATAGGAGCAGCAAATTTAACCAACCAACTGACCCGGGGTTATGAGGGTTGGGGTGGTACGTTACTGGCCATCGGTTTGGGTATTATCGTCTTTATGTTATTCGGCTGGTTTAAAAACCAGATTGATGAGTCTATGGCCGGCATGTACAGCGCCCAGTTAGGTGACTCTTATCGACAGGGTATGAGCTGGTTTATCTTTTCCGAAGTGATGTTCTTCGCCGCGTTTTTTGGTGCATTGTTTTATGCCCGAATGCTATCGGCACCATGGCTCGCTGGTGAAGGTAACAATGCCATGACAGGTGAAGTCTTATGGAAAGGCTTTGAATACGTATGGCCGCTGGTAGCAAACCCTGATGGCTCTACCACACAAGGTATGGGTTGGGGTGGCTTGCCACTGTATAACACGCTTATCCTGCTAACCTCATCAGTCACCCTGCACTTTGCTCATGTTGGTGTTGAAAAAGAGCAGCGTGGTAAAGCCAAAGCCTTTATGGCCGTCACTATCGTGCTGGGTCTGTTCTTTTTGGTTTTACAGGTTGAAGAATATATCCATGCATACACTGAAATGGGCTTAACCCTTGATTCAGGTATCTATGGTAGCACCTTCTTTATGTTGACCGGTTTCCACGGTATGCACGTTACCCTGGGTACCCTGATGTTGATCATTATGTTCTTGCGAATTCTTAAAGGTCACTTTACCCATGACAACCATTTCGCCTTCCTGGCTGCAAGCTGGTACTGGCATTTCGTTGACGTGGTATGGTTAGGTCTGTTTATATTTGTTTATATCCTATAAACAACGGCAAAACAGATACAATTAAAAAAGGCCCCCTTTGGGGCCTTTTTTTTATCTCGCACCCACTACACAAATCATGTAAAATACGCGCGCAGTCTTTTCATCCTTGTCCGTAATTTAACCCTTAACGTTGCTCTGCAACTGACAAGTTAAGATGGCCGAGGGTTTAGTGTGATTAAACCAAAAGACGCCGCCAGAATGATAAGTAACAGCAAAAAGGCTGAAAACATCACTCGCTTACCCAAATAGCTGGACATCTTGGGTCCATTAGGGTCGTTTTTAACCATAATGAATAATGCACGAAATAGATTAAACACAATAAATAGTAATAGTCCTATAATGAGTAGCTTTATCGCCAATTTAACTTTCTCCGTCAATGGGGGCCAAAAATGATAATTGAAGTCGGATTATACCGCTTTCAATTCAAATGGATACCCGTTGTGATCACATTAGTGTCCTTCGCTATTTTGGCACGTTTGGGGTTCTGGCAGCTTGAGCGCGGACAACAAAAAACGGACCGTCTCGAACAAATAGCCAGCTATCGCCAGTTCGATCAAATCGATTTTGCCAGTTTACTGAAAATCATCGAAAAATTAGAACCCACTGGTATCAATGTCAAACTCAACGGACAATTCTCTACCCCCTACCGTTGGTTGCTTGATAATAAAGTCGTCAAGGGGCAACCCGGCTACGACATATTACTGGCCTTGCAACCTGATGGTGGTGAAAAATCACTGCTGGTTAATATGGGCTGGGTAAAAGGCGATTATGCCAATCGCAGCGAACTACCCAAAATCACCATCCCATCAGGGACAGTCACATTTAACGCATTTGTCAAAGCCAAAGACCTAGCCTCTTTTGCCCTGTCGACACAATCTAGCAACCATCAACAATGGCCGCTGCGTACCCAACAGATCGATATCAAAACCCTTGAACAACAAAGTGGATTAAGTTTTTATCCTTTTATAGTGATTGCCCAAGCGTCTGAGGACTTTGGTTTCACTCATCATTATCAACCGGTTGTTATGCAACCACAAAAACATCAGGCATACGCAATGCAGTGGTTTTTACTAGCCCTTGCGGTGCTAATTGTTTTTATTTTTGCTTCACGAGTTAACCCCCAGGAGAACCCAAATGAAAGGGCGTAAAGGTCTATTGACTGTATTTGGTGCATTTGCCGCGCCGGTGATACTAGCCGCAATCGTTTACCACATGGGCTGGTTTAATGCCGGTGTAACCAACAAAGGCGAGTTTATGCAAAATGAACTCACTCTGAGCTGGTTATTGCCACAAAATCCGGCTGACAGCGAATGGATCATTTTCTATCCGTTACCGCAAAACTGTGAGCAACAATGTGACAACGTATTATACAGCCTTAACCAAGGTTATCAGGCTCTGGGTAAGCTCCAGGGTAAAGCGCATCCTGTCGTTACCCGAGCCAATAACGCCAGTATCACACCAGCACAACTTAAAGAAAAGTTTGGCTACATCAACGTTATTGAGCAACAGCCAGTTCATCAAAGTACATTAGCGCAGCTATCAGCAGATTATGTTTATCTGGTAGATCCGTTTGGCAAGGTCGTTTTACGCTATAAAGCCACTACCGACAAACAAGCCATGATCATGATCACCAAGGACTGGATTGCCGACCTTAAACGCTTACTTAAATACTCCAGGACCAGCTAGTGAATATAAAATCTATTAGAAAACTAACCATCTTTGCCGTACTTTTAGCAACAGTTGTGGTGATGCTTGGTGCCTATACCCGCTTAACGGATGCCGGTCTTGGCTGCCCTGACTGGCCTGGTTGTTATGGTTTTATTCACGTGCCCACAAGTGCCGATAAAATAGCTCAAGCTGAAGCGGCTTTTCCCGAGCGTCCGGTCGAGCAAGCTAAAGCCTGGAATGAAATGATCCATCGCTACTTTGCCAGTGCTTTGGGCTTGGTGATCTTGCTGCTCTTTATTTTTTCATTAATCAATAAAGACCATCACCGCCCGACCAAACATCCCTTCGCTTTGCTGTTATTGGTCATGTTTCAGGGCGCTTTAGGCATGTGGACAGTCACCATGAATCTTAACCCGGTGATTGTCATGGCGCACTTGCTCGGTGGGTTTACCACCTTAAGCCTACTTTACCTGTTGGTGCTAAGGTTAACGCCTTATCGCATCCCTGGTGGCGACAGTTCGGTACGAACATTGTTAAGCTTTGCCATTATTGGTTTGGTGATACTGGTAGGCCAAATCGCCCTGGGCGGGTGGACAGCCTCCAACTACGCAGCCACGGCCTGTACCCAGCTACCGATTTGTGAAGCCAATTGGCTGACCAATCTCAATATCAGCGAGGCTTTTTCACTAAAAACCGGCATGAAGAGTTACGAGTTTGGGGTGCTAAACTACGATGCAGCAATGACCATCCACGTATTCCACCGAATTGGTGCCATCATCACTGCCGTTTATTTATTGTGGTTTGCCGCCAAACTCTATAAAAAATCGTCCTCTTCCTTTTTCAAAAGTATGGCATTCCTACTGGCTGTTGTTCTGGTGATCCAGTTCTCGCTTGGGATTAGCAATGTCGTATTCCAGCTGCCTTTAGCAGTTGCAGTATTACACAATATCGTCGCTGTTGGTTTGGTGCTGGTGTTGATCACCATTATTTACAGTATTTCACGAAAAGCTTGATGATAGCCCCAATTTAGCAACAAAAGTGGGGTGAACCGTCAAACTAAAGCGCATTGTCGCAGCATTTATCAGCTAACGAGCTGCGAGTATTAACCCAATAGAGATGAAAAAACATGGCTAACGATACAACCGACAATAACGCCAACATACCAAAACCTGATTTTAGAGACGTGTTTAGCGACTATCTTGAACTGACCAAACCAAAAGTGGTTGCTTTACTGGTATTAACCGCTGTTGTCGGTATGGTCCTGGCAACCCCTAAAGAACCAACCATTGCGCTGGTTTTTTGGTCTATGATCGGGATTGGTTTTTTATCCGCTGCCGCAGCGGCAATCAATCACATTGTCGATTATGAAATTGATTCTAAAATGGCACGAACTCATCATCGTCCTGTTGCCAAAGGGCGGGTAACCACCACTAATGCCGCGATATTTGCCTTTGCCCTTGCCATCATCGGCTTTGTGGCACTGGCTCTGATGGCTAATTGGTTGACGGCCTGGCTAACACTGGCCAGCTTATTTGGTTATGCGGTGTTTTACACTATGTATCTTAAACGCGCCACACCACAAAACATTGTCATTGGCGGTTTGGCTGGAGCCATGCCACCGTTACTTGGCTGGACTGCGATGACTGGTGAAATCCACGGTCATGCCCTGCTGTTGGTCATGATAGTCTTCATCTGGACTCCACCGCACTTTTGGGCGTTGGCAATCCACCGTAAAGAAGATTATGCCAGGGTCAACATGCCGATGTTGCCAGTAACTCATGGTGTTGAATTCACTAAAAATGCTATTTTCTTATACACGGTATTATTAATTGTTATTTGTGTACTGCCCTATTTAGTGGGTATGTCTGGGTTAATTTATCTGGCCACTAGTCTTGTTCTAAACATCTGGTTCTTGTGGCACGCCTGGAAACTTAAATTTGCCGAGCAACAAAGCACTGCTTATGACATGTTCAAGTTTTCAATTATCCATTTAATGGTATTGTTCATCGGTTTGATTATCGATCACTTTTGGATGATCACCCCACTAAGATAATTAAGATAATCAAGGAAAATAATGTCAAATATAGCGGTTCAAAAAATACTGTTAATGGTTGTTGCCGTTGGCGCATTGTCTATCGGGATTTATTTTGCTCAACAGGCTCAATCACAGCCTCCTATCGCCGCCCGTGTTTTTGAACCTGTGCGGCTGATCAAGGCGTTTGAATTGACTAATCAGCACCAGCAAAAAATCGATAACAATTACTTCAACGATCACTGGACCTTGATTTTTTTAGGTTATACCCATTGTCCAGATGTTTGTCCAACCACCCTCGCTCAATTGGTTGGTAGTGAAAAACGTCTAAAAACCGCTGGTACTGATAACGTCCAAGTGATGTTTGTTTCAATTGACCCAAAACGTGACAGTCCTGCGCGGTTAAAGGAGTATACCGAATATTTCAATAAGGATTTTACCGCCGTGACCGGTCCTCATGTCAATCTGTATCCATTTGTCCGTGATCTCGGACTGTTGTACAGCATGAGTGAGGATACTTCGCTACCAGAGTATAGCGTCAACCACAGTGGTGGGATTGTATTGGTCAACCCCCAGGGGCAACTTCACGCCATGTTCAGACCTACAACTCCACTTGGTGGAATACCCGGTATTGATATGGCCGAGCTTGAAGCAGACTTCACTCAGCTAACCAAACGGTTTTAACCCGCTCTACTTTTAAATCATCAACACAGCGACTAAATAATTGACCGATATCAAGGGTGCATCCTTGATATCGCCAGAAAAAGCCAATAGTTTTTAACTTTTTGGTATTTTTAATCTGACATATCCTAAAATACTTACTACTATCATACTGTCAATCCACTATTTAAATCCATGAATAGGCTAGGAGCCTGTCCGAGAATGAGACTCGACTGAGGAAAATCTAGATTTGGCTGTTTTACGCGCTTTTTCAGTTGAATAGTCAAACTATTCGCCTGAAAAAACCACGAGAACTATCTCAAACCCGCTTTCCCTCAGAACTAGCCCTATTCTCGGACAAGCTCCTAGGGTTATTGAGTTGTTTGATTTCATTGCGATAAATAATCGGCAATCCAAAATAAGAGATGATATAGTATGTTTAAATTACCAGCACAACTGATTGTTAATCATGTAGAGGAGCTTTATCAACAGCTTAAATTACTACTAGCCTCTGGTGAAGATGTAGTACTTGATATCAGTGATATCGAAAAGGCCGACACGGCTGGTTTACAGCTATTGTGTACCATACAGAAAAATTTAATTGAGACCGGCCAGAAAATAACCTGGTCAGGTAGTAGCATACCGTTGACCGATACTGCAAAAATGATCGGTGTTAACGATTTTCTCCAGCTATAACATGCCGGACAGAAAGAGGAAAAGAGTCAAATGAAAAGAATTCTAGCAGTCGACGATTCCGCGTCAATGCGTCAAATGGTCGTATTTACACTGAAAAAGGCAGGATATGAAGTTGTTGATGCCAAAGACGGTGTTGAAGCGCTGGAAATAGCCAAGGGCGAATCATTTGATGCCGTCATATCTGATGTGAATATGCCTAATATGGATGGCATTACCCTAATTAAAAACCTGCGAACGCTACCCTCTTACAAGTTCACTCCAATGTTAATGTTGACGACCGAATCTGGTACAGATAAAAAGCATGAAGGCAGAGCAGCCGGAGCCACTGGCTGGATTGTAAAACCATTTAACCCCGATCAACTATTGGCTGTTATCCAAAAAGTGATCCGCTAAATATAAAGCACGGCTATAAAATGTATAACGCAAAAACAGTAGACCACCCACTAACCAATAAGAAGCCAACAGGGGCATGGTATGAGTATTGATCTCAGTCAGTTCTATGAAGTATTTTTCGAAGAGAGCTTTGAAGGTCTCGATATCATGGAGGCCGAGTTACTGGCCCTGACCCCTGGTGATGTTGATTCAGAAACCCTTAATACTATTTTCAGAGCGGCCCATTCCATCAAAGGTGGCAGCGGCACTTTTGGTTTTAGTGTTATTGCCGATTTTACCCATGAACTTGAAACGCTGTTAGACCAAATTCGTGAAGGTAAACGTATACTTAAAACGTTTCATGTTGACTTGTTTTTACAATCTATCGACTGTTTACGGGATATGCTCAACGCACTCAAAGTAGAAGAGCAGCCTGATACTTCACTATCCAGCGAAATCACCAAAAAGTTTCTCGCCATCCTAAGTGATGAACCCACCGCGCAGGAAGAATCCAATACTCAGGTTCAGGTCAATCAACCCACCGGGACCAGTGAACAAGCCGACAAAGACGGCTCAGGCACTGACCTTAATACCTGGGAAATCTTCTTCAAACCTGAACCTCACCTATTTAAAACCGGTAATGAGCCGATATTCATGTTCCAAGGATTAATGGACCTTGGTACGATAACTGTCGAGGCTTTCATTGAAGGTTTACCACCGTTTCATGATTTCGTCCCCGATGATAGTTATCTTTATTGGCACATCACCCTACTGGCACAGACCAGTAAAGATAAAATTGAAGAAATTTTTGAATGGGTACTTGATGATGCCCAGATCACCATCAGCTACAATGGTCAAGAAGACGACGAAACTGACGCAGAGCCAATTAGCGTGCCAGTAACAGAGCAAGTTAGTCAGCCAATCGATATCAAGGTAGTCGTTGATCAGCCCATTGACGAGGCCAACCAAATTAGTGACGAAGCGGCCACGGTTACCACGGCCAAAGAAACTAAAAAGCCCAATGAGGCCACTTCCATCCGGGTCAGCATCGAAAAGGTTGATACCCTTATCAACATGGTTGGCGAGCTGGTGATCACTCAAGCCATGTTAAGTCAATATGGCGAAGGTGAATTTACCGAAAACC
>JBLHHD010000035.1:0-12548 GCA_047614605.1 Alteromonadaceae bacterium | reverse complement strand
TAAAAATCGTTGACACTACCACAAAACCTTTTGTTGCGAATTCACTTTTTGTTTATCATTAAACCAGAACATTCTCAATTTTTAGACATTCTGGTGAGTCTATTTTCTAACCATATGGCGCTCTAGCGGCTCTGTGCGCCAATACTGTCCTGGATAAACGGCTTTTGATAATGTCTTTACTGTCAGCTTAAGTTTGCTGGCTATTATTATGGATAATTTGTTTAAGCTATCGGGTATTGCTTATTTAGCAATACTCAGCTCGCCACCAGTACCATTTAAGGTGTAGGTTGCTACCAGATTAACGTCGGTATAATCAGCCAAAGAGTTAATCATTACATGATATTCGCCTTCTTGAACCAAACGGATATCACAAGTTTCTTCGTTACCATTGCGATAAGGACGACATTCGTAGTTTGATGTAGTTGGTGTAGCGCCAAATTTAACGAATAAATCGGCATCGCCATTACCACCGGTCATCGCAATTTTCAAGTCTTTAGCACCTGCTGGTACATTCAGTTTATAAAATTGACGTTGCTCTTTGCTGCCAGTAATGACTTTGTTCATTCCATTTAATGCTTCGGTGTTGTTGTCCTTGTTATTCGCATCGGTTATCGCTACAGAGTTTGCACTAATCAGTAATGATAAAGCGCTAACACCAGCGATGGCAGCTGTTTTTTTCATTGTGATTTGCAGATTCATTAAGCGAGTATTGTTAGTCATGTTTTTTGCCTTTAATTTGGATTACGTTGGGTTGTTACGGTAAATCTCAATCTGTATCTCAGATACTATTCTCATCGGTTCAAAAGAGCAACGCCTTTTGATCGGCAAATCGGCGAAAAAACCACACTTTATTGCTATCTTTTTGTTTTAAAAGGAAAAGTGTATGTAAATTATTTTAGATTAATTTGTTAATAATATTGAAATAAGGTTTTTAGACGGGTTTTCTTTAATGGTGTATCTCAGATGCATTTTAAGCTAGGGTACAGAGAAGGTGGTGGGATTCTAATCGTGTATAAAATGGGCTAGAGGGAGTAGACAGGCTAGTCAAGTTATAAATTTCACAGAAAAGCAGTAACATTATAATAAAGTGTTTGGCACATGAGATGATGGTTGTTATCATTTCGGCTGCTCAAATTTGTAAAATGAAGTCCAGAGGGAGACTATGACACTAAACGAGAATGAACTCATCCATTTAAACCGCACTGGCGAACAGCTAAAAAGTGCGCTCAGAAACCTTATATCTGAGATGCCATCTACAGCCCAATCAATTACGGGGATGGCAAAGTGGCTGCAAGCTAACAAATCAACCTGCCAACGACTCCTTAATGTGATGAATAAAAGTCATGATGGTCTGGAGGTTATCCAGCTGGTACCCGGTATTGAAGGTATTAATCAGTTTATTGAATGTGCCGAGGCTAAAGGGATTGACGCTTTACTGATCCAAGAAGCAGTAAAGGCCAGCGAAACCTTCAAGTATGACATTCAGCAATATGGGCGTAGTCACTCACAGCTCAAAAGACAACTAACTGAGTTGGATAATAAACCTCACGGTCAATATTCGATGAATGAAGCGCAAACTAACCGTAAGATGCTTTATGAAGCCAGCCAGCAATTGCTGGGGGAGTCATGTGGGTTGTGTTTTGCTTCTTTTATTGTCAGACCAAACCCCACTGATGATTCGACTTATCAGGAATTGGCGCTGGTAGCGAAGCAACAAATTGATATAAAGGCTCAAGCCCGGCCTTTTATGCAGTATTTTTCTAAGGATAATTTGCCCTTTGCCAAAGACCCGAAAACCTTTGATGAATTGTCACGGGTAGTGGAGAAATTTGACTTAGGGATTGTCGAGCGTTTTTCGAGCCCGGATTTAAAACAAGCCTATTCAGGTTATTCACGTACCAGCTCATCGTTGGTCTTTAATAACCTGAGTAATATTCAAATTCCTTTTGATGCGACGTTTTTATTTAATAACCCTGATGGGGCGGCGAATCCTTTAACGACTAATGCGACGACCAGCAATCACAGTATTGCGGTAAAAATGCCAACCGAGCGATTGGCGTTACTGGTGTTCTTGGATAAACGCTTCGACAGGCGCAGTACGGTTAGTGTGGGCTGTTATCCTAACAGTATGAAAATTGAGCGGGAGCAGCATACCTTAGATGAAGTGTGGAATGATCGTTTTCCTGAATTTCCAGATTTAAAAATCGTCAATAGCCTGACCTCAGTGACTGAATTAAGCGGTATAGAAAGTGCTGATGCGATGGTTGACTATTTGTTTGATTATGCCCAACTCAGTCGTGATGATTTTGTCTGTTACATGATAGATGTGCAATATCCTATCTGGTCATCGAGCTACAAAATTTATTTTGAATTTGAGTAAATGACTAAAGCAAGATTAAAAGCAAGATTAAAGCAGGCTTAAACCCCTGCTTTAATTCCTCTGCTTTATATACGACCTTCTAAATACTTGCTATTGATTGTCCAGACTAAAATCCAGTTGGATCTGTAGATTGTCCTGAATCACCGCTGTGCCATTGGTGAATTTGGCTTTATAACGCCAGCGTTTTAAAGCGCGTTTAGCTTCTCGGTCAAACACTCTTGGTGGTGATGAGTCGATGATTTGGACTCGAGTTACTGAGCCCGTTTTATCAATACTGAAACTGAGTTTTACCCAGCCTTCTATGCCTCGTCTGGCAGCATCGATGGGATATTGCGGTTCAATTTGTAGAATCGGTGTCGCATCAGTATCACCTACGCTTTTAGAATAAGGCTTTTTCATAGTGTCAGAGGTATTGCTACCAACATTTAAGCTGGCGGTTAAGTCGCTGATGTTAAGGTTTTCATAAGCGGTTTAGGGCTGGTCGCTGGTGTGTTGTCGGTAATGACTTGCATGGTACGAATCGGCGGGATGACCGAATCGGGCTTGGGTAGCGTTTTGGGTGGTTTGATATCTGTTTCACTAGCCCTATTCTCGGACAAGCTCCTAGTCTGAGTTTTGATAGTGGTATTAGCGTTTGGACGGTCAGGATTATTTAATCACAGTTTTGATTTTGCAAAGATGCTGTCCTATAGTCATTAGGACGTAAATAAGCGTTCAGGGATACGACCAATCTAAGTAATTTAGGTAAATACACACGAAACAAGGATGCCAATATGGATATCAATCACTCAGTTGCAATACTCAAAACACTCGCTAATGGTGTCGATCCGACCACCGGCGAAGTCTTTCCAGTTCAATCTGTTTATAACAACCCCGAAATTATCAGGGCACTATTTCAGTGTTTGGAAGTTATTGTTCACCCGGTTAAAAAAGGCAAGCGAACCATCGGGCAAAGGCAGCAGGATAATCTCGATAAAGGAATGCCCAAAAATGCGAGCTTACCCTGGACCGACGAATCTAAAGCATCGCTGGCAGACCAGTTTAACGCAGCTATTATGCCAAGAGAATTAGCGGTAAGGTTTGAGCGCACCAAAGCGTCTGTGATCGCTCAGCTTAAGGCTCAGGGACTGATCACCGAAGAGGAGGGACGTCATTATTAAGCCAAATTAACCCCCGCTTTAGCCACAGTTAAACCCCTGACTGCGGCTAAACAGCCTAATAGCTATTTACGCCTTGATTGATTATAGTTAGTGTTGGATAACAAACGAAGTTTCGTTGCCATATTACGCCAGGCATATCCAGTACAAAATGAGCGCCGCATTAGCGGTAAGGCTTATTAATCAATACGTTGCGATCTCGTACTGATGAAATGTTAATACAGCGAAGCGCCTAGATTAACGTTTCAGTGGTTTGACATTTTGATGAGTATAGCTAAACGATAACAAGTTAATGGATGGACAAATCCAATGAATGAACTTCATGTATTAATTGTCGATGATGTGGCAGAAAACATTCAGGTAGCGATGAATATTTTGCAAGAAGACTCTTACGAATTCTCGTTTGCCACCAGTGGTGAAGAAGCACTGGAACTGGTGGATGAAGAAAGTGAATTTGATTTAATTTTACTCGATATCATGATGCCGGGAATGGATGGCTTCGAAGTGTGTAAGCGGCTGAAGGCCGATGAACAAACTCGCGATATTCCGATTATATTTCTCACCGCTAAAGTGGATACCGAAACCATCGCACAAGGTTTTAGTCTCGGTGCCGTTGATTTTGTCGCCAAGCCGTTTCATTCCACCGAATTGCTGGCTCGGGTGGCAAATCATATTGATTTACATCGTGAAAAAACCGATCTGTTGGCGAAAAATAAAAAGCTCGAAAATAAGCTTAAGTTCCGTGAAGAGAGACTCCTGAGTGAACTCGAAGCTAATCAAAAAGAACTGATTTTTATTCTCACCGAGTTGCTAACTTCAACCTCCGATGAAAGCCATGATCATATTCGCAGAGTTGCCGAATATTCACGACTTTTTGCCTATCATCACGGCAGTTTAACCGAAGATGACGCTGACACTATATACCATGCGGCACCGATGCATGATATTGGCAAGGTCAGTATTAGTCTGGATTTATTAAATAAGCCGGGACCTTTGAACGAAGAGGAAATGGCAGTGATCAAAACCCATCCAGCTAACGCCCATCGATTTTTGCACCAGGCCCACCGTAAAATCCTCAAAGCCGCTGGTGTTATTGCTTATCAGCACCATGAAAAGTGGGATGGCAGTGGTTACCCGCAAGGTTTAAAAGGTGAAGATATTCATATATTTGGCCGTATTGTTGGCTTGGCGGATACGTTTGATGCACTAACTCATGACAGACCCTACCGTAAAGAATGGAGGGTTGATCAAGCCGTTGATTATATTCTTGAGCGCAGAGGCAGTTGCTTCGATCCCGAGTTGGTCGATATTTTTAAAGCGCACATTAACGACTTTGTTGATATTGCCTGTGGCTAAGCGGTTTTGTACGCGCTTGGTACTAGTCCTGCTGTGCAGTAGTTGCGCCGCTGTGTTTGGCGCTGAAAAGCCGATTAGCATTTCATTTGGTATGGACCGTGCCCCTTATTTATTTCCCCGGGGCTCAGAGCAAGGGCTCGAAATTGACATTGTTACCAAAGCACTTAAGCTCGAAGGTTATAAAGTTCAGGTGGTTCAACTGCCCCATCGTTTACTTAAAACGGCCTTAATTGATAGCTCCGACCTCAGCGGTAGTGCCGGGGTGCAAACCGATGCAACCCCCGGTGTATTTTACTCAGATATCTACATTAATTACGAAAACTATGTGATCACCCGGCGCAAAGATGGCTTAACGATTAATACCCTGGAAGATTTGATGGGTAAAAAGCTGGCCATCTGGAGTGATGGTTATAATCAGCTGGGCAATAACTTTTACGATTTGTTTAACCCTAAAGCCAGAGTCAAACATACCCCGCACTTTTATGAAGTAAACGACCAAACCAATCAAATAAACTTGTTTTTTAATGACGATGTTGAAGCGATAATCGTCGATAAAACGGTATTTAACTGGTATAAAAACCTTATTGCCCCCAACTCCTATATTGATAATGATTTTGTCTACCACGATATTTTACCCCAGGTGACGGGTTATAACCTGGTATTTAAAACCCGTGAATTACGCGATAGTTTTAACCGGGGGCTACATCAAATGGTGTCTTCGGGTTTGTATCAACAGCTGGTTGATTACTATATTAGGTCCAAAGGGGTTACCATTCAGCGTCAGCTATCAAGAGATAGTCAGAATAATTCAGATCTGATTTTAACGGCAGCAGAGAAACGCTGGTTGCGGCTTAATCCGATGGTCTATTTTACGGGTGATCCCGATTGGCTGCCGTTTGAAGGGTTTGGTGAGGCGGGAGGTTATCAGGGGATCGTTGCTGATTACCTTAAGTTGATTGAAAGCAAGCTGGGTATTTATTTTAATAAAATCAGGCCCGACAGCTGGAGTGATGCGCTGTTTATGGCGAATGCCAAACAGGTTGATATTATTTCTGCTGGTCATGCTAATCAGTCTTTGCACCAACACTTTAAGCCGGTGTTGCCTTATATAAATAACCCGGTGGTGATCGTCAAAACCGAAGAAGATGATTTTGTCGATGGTGTGGGCGAGCTAGCAAATGATACTATTGCGATTATGAGCACTTCCAGTTACGCCAATGCCTTTTTTACTGATTTTCCTGATCATCAATTTGTTGAGGTTAATTCGTTAGCCGAAGGGCTCGAAGGGGTTTCTGCGGGTAAATATGATGCGATGCTGGCAAGTATGGCGTTGGCTAATTACAACATCGGTGATCTGGGGTTATATAATCTGAGAATTGTCGGTAAAACCAGCGAAAAAGTCGAAGTGACTTTGTTTGTTTCCAAAAGCAAACCAATTTTGCATGGTATTATCAATAAGGCTTTGCAAAGTATCAATACGGTCCAGCACCAGCAGATTTTAAATCGCTGGATCAAGCAGCGGTATGTTGAGAAAACCAATTATCAGCTGCTGATCTGGATTGTGGTGATCGCCGGGGTCATTGTCAGTATCTTTTTATATTGGAATCGGCGCTTATCTGAGGAGATTTTGCTGCGAAAAGAGATTGAAGCCGCATTAAAAATCGCTAAAGAAAAAGCCGAACTGGCGACTCAGGCCAAGTCTTCGTTTTTGTCCAATATGAGCCATGAAATTCGTACGCCGATGAATGCCATCCTTGGTTTTACTGACTTGCTTAGTGAAGGGGTCGATAACAAACAGCATCTGGCGTTTATCAATACCATTCAATCGGCGGGCAATAACCTGTTAAGCCTTATCAACGATATCCTTGATTTGTCAAAAATAGAAGCGGGTAAGCTGGAGATCCACCCGGTGGCTACTGACCCTCATGACTTGTTTTTGGATGTCGCTAAGTTGTTTATGGTTGAGTTGAAGAAAAAGTCACTGGATTTAGTGTTTGATGTGGATAAGGGGATACCCCACGGGTTAATGCTTGATACCGTCAGGTTACGCCAAATCTTGTTTAATTTGCTGGGTAATGCAGTTAAGTTCACCGATAGTGGAGTGATTAGGCTTGAAGCCAGGCAGGTAATAGGCACCAGTAACAGCCATTCTACGGATTTATCTATAGTGATTGAAGACTCCGGCGTGGGGATATCAAGTGATGATTTGTCACATATTTTTGGTGCCTTCGACCAGTCACCGGATCAAGATACGCAAAAATATGGTGGCACTGGGTTAGGGTTGACCATCAGTCAACGGTTGGCAAAACTGATGAATGGTGAGATCACAGTAAGAAGTGTACTTGGTGAGGGGGCAAGGTTTGAACTGACATTACGGGATGTTGAGGTGTCTTCTTATCAGATTAATGATTCAGCAGTACGACAAAAAAACAGTGCTGATCAATTGGTGATGTTTAAACCCTCGGCGGTGTTGATTGTGGATGATATTGAAATAAACCGTTTGTTGGTGCAAGAATGCCTGGCGGGCAGTCAATTGTCCTTTCACTGTGCTTCATCCGGGCCACAAGCCCTGCAATTGCTTAAGAAACATCCGATTGATTTGGTGCTGATGGACATAGGAATACTGGGTATGGATGGTCATGAAACGGCACTTTTGGCTAAAGCGTTTACCAGCGTGCCTATTCTTGCTTTGACGGCCATGGTACACGACCCGTTGGAGCAGGCATTTATTGACAGTCCATTTGATGGTTACCTGAAAAAACCGATATTTAAGGCGGCGTTATTCAAAGCACTCCAGCCGTTTCTTCCTTATGAAGTTAAGGTGATTGGTGAGCAAAAAGTGGCTGCGCCAACGGCGGTTATATTAACTGAGCTGGCCTTGCAAGATGCGCCACTGATATTTAGTTTGCTGAACGATACTTTATTGCCCCAATGGCAAACAATCCGGGTGACCAACAAAATGTCAGAGATTAAAAAGTTTGCCCAAACCATTGAGAATTTAGGGACTAAATATGATATTCAGGCGTGTTTGGAGTACGCTCAAGAGTTGGTCGATATGGTTAATGCTTGTGATATTGTCGGTATTAAAGCCTCATTGAAAAACTTTCCGGTGTTATCCGGGATGATCAAAAAACAACTCGAAAAGCACTGAACGCTTTCAACTCGCTCAACACCCTCAACACCCTCAACTCGATTTGAGGTCTATTCTTCGTCGGGCTTAAACACCCCAATTACTTGCTCAAACTGACGGGTTGAAGCGTTAACACTATTTTCTGGTTGGGTCATAGTATGACCACATTGAACACATTCTACTTTTTCGACGTTATTTTGTTTATATAACATCATGGTGTCGATGGCCTGACATTTTGGGCAGGTGGCACCAGCAATAAAGCGTTTTTTGTTTTTCATCGTTAGGGGGCCTGAGGTATCTGAACGGTAATAGCGCCGATTTTACGTGTTTAGCCACAGTAAGTCAGTGACTAATGGTAAAAATAATCCACCAAACGTTTAGTTAAGGCCGCTGATTGCGTACAATAGCAGGCAGTTTATCCTATATGTTAAGTCTCCATGATCCAACTGACAGAAATTCAACTTTTTCGCGGCACCAATCCCTTAATTGAGCAGGCCAGTGCGACGATATATCCTAAACATAAAGTCGGCCTGGTAGGGGCAAACGGCTGTGGCAAATCAACATTATTTGCCTTGTTAAATGGAGTATTAACCCTTGATGCCGGTACCCTGACGATCCCTAAAGACTGGGTGATCGCCAATGTGGCCCAGGAAACACCAGCACTAGACAAACCCGCGCTTAATTATGTGATTGATGGTGATTTTGAATATCGCCAGATTGAACAAACCCTGGCACAAGCTGAGGAAACAGGAGATGGTCATCAGATAGCCCATCAACACCAATTGATGGATGCCATCGAAGGTTACAGTATTCGTGCCCGAGCGGGTGAGTTACTGCATGGTTTGGGCTTTACCCAAGAGCAAACTAGTCAACCGGTTAAACAGTTTTCTGGCGGCTGGCGAATGCGCCTTAACCTGGCTCAGGCGCTGATTTGTCGTTCTGACTTATTATTACTTGATGAACCGACTAATCACCTCGATTTGGATGCGGTATTGTGGCTCGAAAGCTGGCTAAAACGTTATGCTGGCACGCTGATTTTGATATCTCATGATAGGGATTTTTTGGATAACGTGATAAACCAGACTATTCACATTGAACATAAAAAGCTTAATTGCTACAGCGGTAACTATACTGCTTTTGAACGTCAGCGTATCGAGTTGCTTTCTCAGCAACAGAGTATGTATGACAAACAGCAAAAACAAAAAGCCCATCTGCAACAATTTGTTGACCGCTTTAAAGCCAAAGCCAGTAAAGCCAAACAGGCGCAAAGCCGGGTTAAGGCGCTGGAGCGTATGGAGCAGTTGGCACCAGCCCATGTCGACTCGCCGTTTGATTTTGAATTTTTTAAACCCGAATCTTTGCCTAACCCACTGATCACCATGGAAAACGTACAACTCAGTTATGGCGATACGGTGATTTTGCAACAAATTAAATTAAATCTCGTACCTGGTAGTCGCATTGGCTTGTTGGGGCGTAATGGTGCGGGTAAATCAACACTGATTAAACTGCTCTCAGGTGAATTGGCCCCCCAAAGTGGCGTTTATGATATGGGCCAAGGGGTTAAGCTGGGTTACTTTGCCCAGCATCAGCTCGAAACGCTGGATGTCACCCATTCGGCGCTGGATCATTTGCGTCAGCTTGATAAAACGACCTTAGAGCAAAAACTGCGGGATTATCTCGGACGTTTTGGTTTTCATGGTGAAAAAGCCCTCAGTGCCGTAGGTCCTTTTTCGGGTGGCGAAAAAGCCCGTTTAGTATTGGCACTAATGGTTTATCAAAAGCCTAACCTATTATTACTGGATGAACCGACTAATCACCTGGACCTGGATATGCGTCACGCGCTGGCAATGGCGTTACAGGGGTTTGCTGGGGCGATGGTGGTGGTTTCTCATGATCGTAACTTGCTCAAAACCACTACAGATGAATTCTACTTGGTGGATAATCAGCGGGTGCTGCCCTTTGATGGTGATTTAGAAGATTATTACCAATGGTTGATGGATACCGACAAAAAAGAAACAGCGGAGCAAAATAAACCGGTGCCTGAGAGTGCATCGTCCAATCGTAAAGATCAAAAGCGTAAAGAAGCCGAATTCAGGCAAAAAACTAAACCCCTGCGTCAGAAAATCGACAAGTGGGAAAAACAAATGGACAAGCTTAATCAGGAAAAAGGCAGTATCGAGTCCCTGCTGGCAGATGCTTCTATTTACGAAGCAGAAAATAAAAAGACCCTGGCAGATTTACTTGTGCAACAGGCGACCAATACCAGCACCTTAAATCAGGTGGAGGAAGACTGGATGATGGCACAGGAAGAACTCGAAGGATACCAATCAGATGACTAAAACCAAGACAAGCAAGTACCTTAGTGAAGACGTATTTTGGCAATATTCGGGTAAGCTTTATAGCCAGCCTGGGGTTAAGGAAAGCTGCTTGATTTTGCAAGATGAAGTCGGGCTTAACGTTAATTTGATTTTATTGTTATGTTGGTGTGAGCCTAATCATAAGGTATTGTCCGAAGCGCAAATTGAGCAGCTTGGCAATGCCATTGTTGGCTGGCATAAAAGCTATATCGCCCCTTTACGTGATTTTCGTCGACAGTTGGGACTTGAACATGCCGCGACGGCACAGGTTAAGCAAAAAATGCTGGATGCTGAACTTGAGCTCGAAAAAGTCGAACAGTCATTATTACTAGACGCTTTTAACGAACTGGAGCTACAGACAACCCATGAGGCTCAGTGTCTGCAACTTTATATCCCAGATACAAGGGCAGTCAGCACCTTTCGTCTGGGAGGGTGCCGACTGGCGTTAAGTTAAGATAGGATCAATAGTGTGGCGGTAGTTCGTGAACAATGTCACCGCCATCCTGTTGGGTATCCATTTCTTCTTTGATCTCTTTAAAACGGTTACCTAAGAGCGAAATTTGATTTTTCAGCTTGTAAAGGGCTTCTTGATGCTCTGTCAGTTCATTATTTAATTGTTCAATGGTATCGTCCTGAAAAGCAACTTTGCTTTCCAGTTCATTAATCCGATGTTCCCAGTTATTACTCATAGGGTATTGCTTACCTGTTAAATATCTATATCCCATACTTCTGCCAGACCGCTGGAGCTTTCTGTCAACAGTTGGCTGTCGTTGTTAATAAAGCTGACGCTGTGAACCACCGCGCCTTTGGGACGCGAGCTTTTGCGTGGTGCGACTGTCCAGCTTTGTAATTTTCTGCCCGTTTTGACATCCCACAAAGTCAGTTTGCGTGATGGTGCCCCCGTGGCAAGCAGTGTACCTTCACTATTAAACCTTACGGCACTGAACACATTTTGCCGGGCGGCATAGTTTAACCTGCTAATGGCTTTGCCGGTTAATAAATCCCATATTTGCGCCTGCTTTTTACTGTCGGCAGTAAAAGCATAACGACCTTTTGGGTCTAATGCGACTTTGGTGACTCTGCTGGGATGATTAAAACGATGAATGACCTGACCACTTTGGGTATCCCATAAATAGGCGACATAATCATTGGAGCCACTTAAGGCAAAGCGACCATTGGGTGACATATCAATACTGTTGATTTTTTCTTGATGACCCAAAAACTCAATGCGTCTGCCACCAGCCAGGGTGATATGCACGACCACACCATTACTTTTGCCAATTAACAGGTGTTTAGCATTATTGGATATGGCGACATCACGAATATTGGAGTTGCGGATTTTGAAAAAACCGCCAGATTTACCGGTGGTGATACTCCATAAGGCGAAATTACTCCGATCTGCGGTCAGAACATGACTGTTATTGGCTGAAATGGCACTAACCAGCACCAAATTATTTTCACTGCCCTGATGGCTCCACTGATATTTTAACGCATCGTTTTTAACATCCCAAAAACTCAGCCCATGATGAATGCTTGATACTATGGAGTAGCTTCCATCCTGAGATAAAGTCGCGGTATAAGAGCTGTCTACGGCATGTTCATAGCTGGAGGTAGCATTGTTGCGCTCAGAGGTGCAACCAGTGAGGATGAAGCTAAGTACGAGTGAAATTATTAATAAATAAGTTACAAATGGTTTCATATTGGCTTTTTGACTGGAAAACCTCTTAACAGTTATCTTACAACAAGGTAGTATATGGGCCTAATTTTTAATTAAGTATTATTATAATTGCATTTTGTGCGGAGAAAGCATCATGGGTTCGATTTTTAAAATATCGTTGTTAGCAGCGAGTATGGCATTGGTAACAGGTTGTGGCGAGTCACAGGAAGTCAACACTACTGAAACTGCAAAAACTGCAAAAACGGAAAAAACGGAAAAAGCTTCAGACAGCGCAGTTGCAATAGCAGGAGCGCCGACTACAGCACTGGACAAACAAAGCTACAGCCTTGGTGTTAGTTTTGGTGAATACCTTAAACGTGCGCTTGATGAAAACGAAAAAGTTGAAATCAAGTTAAACAGAGATATAGTCATGAATGGTGTTAGTGATGCGCTTTCAGGCGAGAAAAAATTAAACGAAGAAGAAATTAAAACGGTGATGCAGGAGTTAGAT
>JBLHHD010000034.1:0-12605 GCA_047614605.1 Alteromonadaceae bacterium | reverse complement strand
GTTGAACTGATGTTATTGTTAATTATCACGCTCAATGTGAATGGATATTGGTAAGCTTTATCATCATAGCGTGTGGGGGATAGGTGGCGTTTTGTAAAGTTTGCTGGGAAGAATGGCAGGTTTTTAATGGCAAAAAAAGGGGGCGTAATACGCACCCTTTTTTATTTACTTTGCTTTACCTACTCGTCAAGGAAGCTGCGAAGCTGCTCTGAGCGTGAAGGGTGACGTAGCTTACGCAACGCTTTAGCTTCAATCTGCCTGATACGCTCGCGCGTTACGTCAAACTGTTTGCCTACCTCTTCAAGCGTATGGTCGGTATTCATGTTGATACCAAAACGCATTCTCAGTACTTTAGCTTCTCTGGCCGTTAATCCAGAAAGCACTTCTTTGGTGGCGGCTTTTAAGCTTTCACCGGTAGCACTTTGAATTGGCGATTCAATCACACCATCTTCAATAAAGTCACCAAGATGCGAATCTTCATCATCACCAATTGGCGTTTCCATTGAAATCGGCTCTTTGGCTATTTTCAATACCTTACGTACTTTGTCTTCTGGCATTTGCATACGTTCAGACAATTCTTCCGGCGTAGGTTCACGTCCCATTTCCTGTAGCATTTGACGAGAGATACGATTCAGTTTATTAATCGTTTCAATCATATGCACTGGAATGCGGATGGTTCTGGCCTGATCGGCAATTGAACGGGTGATAGCCTGACGAATCCACCAAGTAGCATAAGTCGAAAACTTATAACCCCGACGATATTCAAACTTATCGACCGCTTTCATCAAACCAATGTTACCTTCCTGAATTAAATCAAGGAATTGCAAACCACGGTTAGTGTATTTTTTGGCGATAGAGATAACCAGTCGTAAGTTTGCTTCAACCATTTCTTTTTTCGCACGGCGGGCTTTCGCTTCACCAATGCTCATTCGACGGTTGATATCTTTTATTTGGGAAATAGTTAACGTGCTGTCGACTTCAACTTGAGTTAGCTTACCGATGCTACGTAAAATCTCGATACGATGTGCTTCAAGTGCCGGCGAATACTCGTGACCAGCAGCCACTTCACGGTCAAACCACGCTCTTGATGATTCATTACTGGCAAACGCTTTAACAAATGCTTTTTTAGGCATTTTAGCCAGTGCCACCGCATGTTTCATCACGATGCGCTCTTGAACACGCACGCGATCCATAGTCCCGCGAACATTTTTAACCAATCGATCGAACTGCTTAGGAACAAAGCGCAGCTCTTTGAATAACTCAATGGTTTTATCAATTTGTGCTTTTGACTTGGCATCAGAGCGACCATTGGCGCTAATTACCGCCACCATCACTTCATATTGATTACGCAGTGCGTCGAATTTTTCCTGAGCAACTTCAGGGTCTGGACCCGTATCTTCCTCTTCTTCTTCGTCAGTCGAATCCGTTTGGAGGTCTTCGTCCTCAAGCTCCTCTTTTGGTACTTCGGAGCCAACATGAGTGGCGGTTGGAGCCACCTCATTTGCTTCGACTTCCTCACCGACAAAACCGCTAATAATATCAGACAGTCGAATCTCTTCGGCTTCGTATTTATCCCATTGATCAAGGACACTCACGATGGTGCCCGGATATTCGGCGACACAATGAACAACTCGATTGATGCCTTCTTCAATCCGTCTGGCGATAACAATTTCACCCTCGCGGGTCAACAGCTCAACCGTTCCCATCTCACGCATATACATACGGACGGGATCAGTTGTTCGGCCAATTTCTTTGTCTACACTAGCCAGCGCCTGAGCAGCTTCTTCGGCAGCATCTTCGTCTGTGGTAGTTTCTTGCATCATCAAATCATCGGTATCTGGTGCGATTTCAAACACCTTAATACCCAAGTCATTGATCATGCCAATGATATCTTCAACTTGATCGGAGTCTACAATTTCTTGTGGAAGGTGATCATTGACCTCTGCAAAGGTTAAAAAACCCTTTTCTTTACCCTTAGCGATTAGTACTTTTAATTGAGATTGAGGATTTTGATCCATAAAGCGTTTCTCTTCACCCGCTAGTTGTTTTAAGATAATATTGTGAACGCGCTAGTATAGCAGCCTTTTAAAAATCTGACTAGGCTGGCTATCCACAATGCAAATAAATAAGCCAAATAAAACCATCGATTTACATCAATCGGCTCCAGGCATTTTGTTGCTATTCACTTTTTTTCTATTTGTATAAATAATACCGCCACTGTTGCCAATAGGGCAGCAATCGCGGCGAAATTAAATGTCTGTGTCGCTCCAGCCCCATTTTGCCACAAAAAGCCCGCCAACAACGAACCGGTTGCCCCCCCGGCACCAAATGCTCCACCGACATACAAAGCTTGTGCTCTGCTTTGCTGACGTGAATTAAAGTAATGCCCAATAAACTGCATTGAGGCTGCATGGGTCAAACCAAAACTGGCCGCATGAAGCAATTGTACCAACGCCAAAACCCACCAGATATCACCATAATAACCAGTGACCCACCAACGTAATGCCGTCAATAACAAAGAGCCGATCAAAATGGCTTTAATTCCGTATTCCACAATCAGGCGTCCGGCGATCATAAAGATAAAAATCTCCGCCACCACTCCCAGTGAAATAAACATACCAGTCTGCATACCACTATAGTCAAGATTTTGCAGATACAAGGTAAAAAAAACATAAAAAGGCGCGAAACTGACTTGTAATAGTAAAGCAGAGATAAAAAAACCAATAAATGAGCGATTTAACGTCATCTGCCAAAAAGGCGTTGCTTTGTTTTGCCCCTCGATGCCAACTGATGGTTGTTTAATCAAATAAAAAACCACCAGTAAAACCACTAATAATATCAACACCAGCCACACCAAAATGTCTGGTGTTAACGACGCCATCAAATAACCGGCCAGCATCACCAGCGCAATATAACCAATACTGCCCCATAGCCGAATTTTGGTATAACGATTGATTTGCTTGTTAATACTACTTAAGGTCAGCACTTCCATCTGGGGTAAGATGGCAGTCCAAAACATCGAAAATAAGGCTAAAGCAGTTGCCAGCAACCAAAAATCAGTGATCAACGGCAATAACAAAAAACTGCCAAACGACAGTACAATACCGAGTCGGATGATCCCCAGTTGCCGCCCGCTTTTATCGGCAAAGCTGGCCCATAACTGAGGGCCAAATATCTTGGTAAAGGTGAGTATTGCCAGCAGATAACCAATTTCTACCGAGTTAAATCCCCGGTGATCGAGAAACATACCGAGGTAAGGAATAAAAACCCCGAGAATGCCGTAGTAGAGAAAGTAACTCGCCGATAACCAGACATTCTTATCAACCGCAGATTTATGCACTCGCAGGAATAACCGGGGTGGTGCAAATAACATCATTGTTTTGCGCCCGGTGACGCAAATAATGATCCATCAGACTGATCGCCATCATTGCCTCGGCAATAGGCACCGCACGAATACCCACACACGGATCGTGTCGTCCTTTGGTGACCACTTCAATCGGCTCACCAGCGAGGTTAATCGAATCGCCGGGGATCGAAATACTCGACGTTGCTTTTAGGGCAATATGAGCAATAATATCCTGACCCGAAGAAATACCACCCAAAATACCCCCAGCATTATTACTCATAAAACCTTGCGGGGTCATTTCATCCCTATGCTCACTGCCACGCTGTTCAATGCAGTTAAATCCGGCACCAATTTCGACGCCTTTAACCGCATTGATACTCATTAACCCATGGGCTAAATCGGCATCAAGGCGATCAAATATTGGCTCACCGAGTCCAACTGGCACATTCTGGGCAACCACTGTCACTTTAGCCCCAACAGAATCACCGGCTTTTAGCAGCATTTTCATATAATCGGCCATTACTTCGACCTTGCTTTCATCTGGGCAGAAAAAAGGATTTTGGCCAATTTGGCTACGATCAAAGGTTTGCGCTTTAACCGGGCCTAATTGAGATAAATAACCATAAACGTCCACCCCCAGCACAGTTTTTAAGAACTGCTTGGCAATGGCTCCGGCTGCAACCCTGATAGCGGTTTCACGGGCAGAAGAGCGACCGCCACCGCGATAATCCCTCAAACCATATTTTTGCTGGTAAGTATAATCAGCATGACCCGGGCGAAAGGTCTCTTTAATATTCGAATAATCACCTGAACGCTGATCGGTATTTTCAATGGTAATACCAATTGGCGTACCCGTTGTTTTACCTTCAAAAACCCCAGAGAGGATCTTCACCTGATCCGCTTCGCGCCGGGCAGTGGTAAATCGGGATGTCCCGGGTTTTCGTCTGTCTAAATCAATTTGCAAATCGGCTTCGCATAACGCCAACCCTGGGGGGCAACCATCAATAATGCCCCCTAAAGCCACCCCATGACTTTCGCCATACGTGGTGACTATGAACAACTTACCAAAACTATTACCTGACACGCATTACCCCTCATTAACAAAACTGTTTTAGCTTAAGGTTAAGCTGAAAATAAAATCTGATACTCTAACACTTGAGCTTTAGTCAAAATGAACACCCCATGACCACCACTGGCAAACTCAGGCCAGACAAATGGCACTTCAGCAAACTGTTCAATCAAATGCACCTGAGAATTACCCACTTCAACCACCAGCAAACCATCATCAGTTAAATGATCCGCCGCTTGTTGTAAAATCAACCGGGTTAAATCCAGTCCATCATCTCCTGAGCCCAAACCAATTTCTGGTTCGTGAGCAAACTCTTCAGGCATATCCGACAAATCGTTCAAATCAACATAAGGCGGATTACTGACAATCAAATCATATTGCTGACCCTGAAGGTTTTTGAACAGATCTGATTGCATCACGAAAACGTGATCCAACACATCGTGCTCTTCGACATTAATTTGTGCCACGGCCAGTGCATCCAGCGAAATATCAACCGCATCCACTTGAGCTTCTTCAAAAACATAAGCACAGGCGATGGCGATACAGGCAGAGCCAGTGCACATATCCAAAATCCGTGTAACTGACTTATCACCCAGCCACGGCTGAAATTTAGCATTAATAAGCTCGCCAATGGGCGAACGAGGTACCAGCACTCGTTCATCAACATAAAAGGGCAATTGGTTAAACCAGGCTTGATTGGTAATATAAGCCGCTGGAATGCGCTCATTGATGCGCCGGGCTATAAGATTGGTCAAGTGGGTTTTTTCAGAAGTCGTCAAACGAGTATGTTTAACTTCATTGAACACAGCTTGGGGTAAACTCAAGCCAAACATCAACAGCGCAACGGCTTCATCCCACGGATTATCGGTGCCATGACCGTAATATAACTCAGTCTCATTAAAACGACTGACTGACCAGCGATATAAGTCATCAATAGTGACCAGTTGTGTCACTGCTTCTTCTATTTGAACCTGTTGCAAAAGCCCACTCCAATGTAATTAGTTATCATTCCTAAACGTAAACCCCGCCACTGCCGGCAGTTTACTCTTAACGGAATAAATTCATTAACTTATAGACTAATAAGCCTTACCGCTAATGCGGCATAGTGCCCATTCTGGCATTCGCCAGATAGAATTTTTTTTCTGGACGGCAATAATTTAGGTTAACCCTTTAAATTATTGCCGTCAGCGTTTAAAATCAGCCCATGAGTAAAAATAATCCCATTAGCGAAGACGACCTGACACTGTTTCACCAGTCAATTAATGACCGTGAGGGCAAAACCCAGCGTTTGAAGCAAGACAAAATACACCCTACCCCAGCGCCGGGCAAGGAAAAAACACAACAAAAATCCCGTCAGGCAAAAGCCCGTCAGGCAGGGTTTTATTTTTCCGATGAATTTATTCCCAATCTACCCACCCAAGGGCCGTTATCCTATGTTCGCCAAGGCAGTGATTCGTATCTTGCCAAGCAATTACGTCGAGGTGATTTCTACCCAGATCTAGTCCTTGACCTACACGGTTATAACAAACAAAATGCCAAACTAGAGCTAGCCGACTTAATTGAAGAGTGTCAGAAAAAACACATTCGCTGTGCCACTATCATCACCGGTCTTGGCGAATATATTCTCAAACAAAAAGTTCCCCACTACCTGGTACAACACCCCGCTATCGAGGCGTTTCACGAAGCCCCCAAAGAATGGGGTGGCAAAGCGGCAGTGCTGATTCTTGTGGAATTGAGCGATCGGTGAGTCAGAGAAAACGAAACAAAAAAGGCTAAGCAATAAAAAATTCACCACCGTTTATAATCAAGTTTATTCATGGTGATAATCAGGTTAAATCGAATAAACTACCTTACTTTTAAATAGTTAGAAGATAAATTAAATCTAAGCATTAATACGTTCTAAAAAGTAACAAATATGCACAGAATTAATTGAATGGAAACATTCAAAAGATCGATGACCACTATGATTTAGCGCTGTTTCCTATGGCCTTTGAAGAGTTTGTGATCACCAGCGGTAATGCCCCGCTTGCCAGGGCATTTGAACGGACTGAACGAAACGACACAATACCGGGATTTTGAAACGCTTATTGATTACCTTACAAAAACTCACTTGCTCAGCAAGTCACCCATCATTATAAATAACCCACCAACCCCCTCGCCCTTTATCAAAAAGTGCAAGCCATGGCATTCAGTTACTAAGGCCCCTTAACTGCCTCGAAGTGGCCTTTCATTTGTTTAATTTCATATTGAATATGGGCAATACCAGCGGTAGGGAATATCGGTGAGGCGTGTTCAAAGGTAAACTCTTCTACCAGGTAACTGACCAGCGGCATATGGGATACCAGCAGAATGTTTTGTGGGTGATACAACTGAATAGCCGCATCAACATAGTCATGAACATTTTCGGCTGAGCCTTCGGGGATCAAATCATCGAGCGTTTCGAGCCGGGTCGGGGTTTCAACGATATCACAGACTATCTGCTGGGTTTGCTGAGCGCGGATATAAGGGCTCGCCAACACCAAATCAAAACCCGCTACTTGTTGCTTTAACCACAACGCATTTTGCTTAACCTCAGCAACGCCATTAGCGGTCAGTTTGCGTGATTGGTCGTTAGCTGCCACCATTTGTGCTTCGCCATGACGCATAATATAAAAATTTACAAACATCTACAGTCCTATTTCCAATAACGATTTAACAAATATGAGCAAAAGATACAAAAGTGAACAAAAAATCATTCCAACAAGCCGTTTTAAATATTGTCGGCTATATTAAATAAGTCGCGGCAGTAGTTTATATTATTTTTGTCTTGGGTTATAACCTTAACCCATAAATAATGGTTTTTCTTTTTGGTTATATATTAATAACTTATCTGCATTTTTCTTGCACTTAAGACGGCAATAGTATATTGGCAAAACAACCCGGACACCAAATAACAACGGAACAGGAGCTTACCCTTTGATCATTAGTCCCAACGACGCTAAGACATACCTTCCTTTAACCTTGGCTAACGGCTTGCGAGTGGTACTTATTCAGGATGGCAACAGCGAAAAATCCGCCGCGTCACTGACGGTTAATTGTGGTCACTTTGACGACCCTCAAGACCGTCAGGGTATGGCTCACTTTCTCGAACACATGCTGTTTTTGGGCACTCAGAGTACCCCCCAGCCCGGCACCTTCCCACAACTGATCAGTTCTCATGGTGGCCATCACAATGCCTGGACTGCTACTGAATTTACCAGTTTCTTTTTTGATGTCAACAACGATAGTATCCGTTTAGCGTTAGACCACTTCAGTCAATTCTTCCGAGAGCCCTTGCTGGCCGAGCAATACATCGAAAAAGAACGCCATGCCATTGATGCCGAATACAAACTAAAACTCAAAGAAGATTCACACCGCATTTATCAGGTTCATCGAGAAACCATTAATCCCGAACATCCTTTTTCCAAATTCTCAGTGGGTAATAAAGAGACTCTGGCCGACCGAGACGGCGTATCAATTCGCCAGGAGCTGGTCGACTTTCATCATCAACATTATGTTGCCGATCGCATGACGCTGGTATTACTGTGCCCGCTGCCTATTGCTGAACAGCAAGCACTGGTTCATGAACTGTTTGATACCCTGCCGATGGGCACTTCTGGTCAGCACAAACTAACCATGCCAATTTATCTACCGGAACATAAAACCATTGATATTTTTATCAAACCCCACAAACAAAGCCAAAAACTGGTGGTTGGCTTTTCTTTGCCCGCAGCGGATCATTACTACAAAAATAAAACCGTTGGTTATCTCGGACATTTAATCGGTTTTGAAGGCGAAGGATCGTTATTGTCACTGATTAAAGCCAAAGGCTGGTGTAACAACCTCAGTGCTGGCAGAGGCATTAGCGGCAGTAATTTTAAAGATTTTAATATTAGTCTCGAACTGACCAACGATGGTCTTGCCCACACCGATGAAGTCATCAGTTTAATATTTCAGTACATCCATCTGGTCAAAGAGGGTAGCAATAACGAAGTTCTTTATAAAGACAAACAAACCCTGCTTCAACTGGCCTTTGATTATCAGGAAAAAACCAAACCGATTAATCAGGTCAGCCACATTTCGACCAATATGTTCCACTTTGAGCAAGATCACTATGTCTATGGTGATTACATCATGGCAGGATTTGACAGCGAAGAATTCGACCGGATTTGTTCGTATCTGACGCCTGATAACATGCGTATCATTCATATCAATAAAGATGTCACCACCAATCAGGAGGCCAATTGGTACCATACGCCTTACAGTACCAGCCCCATTACGCCACAAAAGCTTGCTGACTGGAGTCAGATAGCCAGTTGTGATCCGGCATTAACACTACCCGGGGCTAACCCCTATTTACAAAATTCAGTCACCCTGGAAAGTCGCGATCATAATCAGATCACCGATATACCTCAAATTATCACTGAGGCTGACGGCTTTAACTTTTGGTTCAAACAGGATGAAATGTTTCAGGTACCCAAAGGCCACTGCTATATTGCCATTGATTGCCCCACCTCCATTGCATCCATTGAAAACATCGCCATTACCCGGCTGTTTACCGAACTGTTTCTCGACGAAGTGGTCGAAGCGCATTACAGTGCCGAATTGGCAGGGCTAAGTTACCATGTCTACGTACATCAGGGCGGGATCACGTTACATACCTCAGGTATCAGTACCAATCAGCATATTTTGATTGAAGAGTTGCTTCACGAATTGCATCACCTCAAATTTTCACAACGCCGTTATGAAGAAATCAAAAGCCAGCTGCACAGCCACTGGGTTAATGCCGCTAAAAGCAAACCCGTTTCTCAACTGTTTGCTATTTTAACCTCGGTATTACAACCGAACGACCCAAATATGGAACAAATGGCCCAAGCGATAGAACACGTCAGCTTTGAGCAATTTATTGCAGTAAAAGACGCTTTGTTTACCCAGATACATGTGGACGCGTTTTGCTATGGCAACTGGAGCAAAGAACAAGCTAAGCAATTATCGACCACAGTACACCAGGCATTGTTTGACCATGCCGATCCCAATGATGAGGTTATTCGGCCTATCTTGTCCTTGCAACACCAGCATAACCTCGGTATTGAGCTTGACTTGCACCAATATGACAATGCCATCGTAATGTACTATCAGGCCCAGTGTAAAGAGCCCCGTACCATTGCGTTGTTTATGCTGCTTAACCAAATAATGGCACCGGAGTTTTTCCACCAGCTACGCACAGAAAAACAGCTCGGTTATCTGGTCGGCACCGGTTACGTACCATTAAATCGTTATCCTGGACTCGCTTTATACATCCAGTCACCCCACAATACCAGTCGTGCGTTGTATCAACATATCAACGAATTCAATGCCGTTTTTTGTGATGAACTCGAACAAATCGAAGCGGAACAATGGCAACACATTCAACATGGACTCATCACTCAAGTGATCGAAGAAGACGCCAATCTGCGAGTCAGAAGCCAGCGGTTTTGGATGGGTATTGGTAATAAAGATCCGCAATTTGATGAACGAGATCGGATTGGTGAACATATCATGGCCTCAACACCGGCAGATTTACACCAGTTTGCCAGCCATATCTTGCTGACCGCGAGCGACTTGAAACTCACCATTAAAACCCAGGATGACAGCGGTGTGCCTTGCTCTCTTGATATCATCAGCATCGAACAGTTAACCCAACAACTGGTGTCATTCGAATAGCACTGTTTGAAGAGCACTGTTTGAACCACTACCCCCCTTAAACCGGGGGTTTAGCTTTTGTCCCATTATTTTTTGGTGTTTGGCGCGGCTCAGAACCATCGCTTTTGACATCCAGTTTGGCTTTGGTATATAAAGGCGTCACCGTGATTATAAACATGTTGTTATCTCAGTAAAGTGAAGTGCACCAGGCAAATAGTATCTCCTAAAACTAACCCTCGAAGGTTAACCCAATGGTCACTGATAACCGCTGTATTGTGCAGTTTATCAACCCGATTATCATTTGCCGTTCAACCCGCTCAGCCCGCCGTCCCTATCACCACCATGAGTGGTTACTCTTACGACTTAAACAACATCGGGTTACTAACCTGCTCTTTATATACTGTTCATCGCATTGCTGATCATGATCCGCTTGCGCCGCTCCCAAAGTAAATTAAAAGCCAGTGAACAACGGCTGCGTTTATCGCTGTGGGCGGCGACGAATTTGCCGTGGTGATTGAACAATCCAATGATATTCATACCATCACCAGCACCGCCAAAGAAATTTTGAAAATCATCAACAAACCGTTTGTAGATTAGACCAACAATAATGTCCCCGCCCCATGGCTAAAACTCAAACTTGATATAAGCTTAAGCAACACAATTCTTATCCGGGTTTGAAACAAAACGATGCTAAAGAAAATCATGGGTTTACTCAGTGCTTTACTCATTACCGGGGTTTCGTTCACCCTGTACTTACCCGCTTATGAACCAGGCAATCCAGTGACCGACAATCGCCCAACTTATCATATTGAACAGCCGACATTAAAAAAGCCGCTGTTAATGAGTGACACCTTATTAGATGCTTTTGAACAAAATACCAATGGTTATGGTTTAACCCTCGGTTTGTTTGGGCAACTGCAACAAGCCATTGATCAAGGCATAAAGTACGGATTAAAAGACAACCCCACGATCGTCAAGGCCACCGACAGGCAGCGTTACTGGTATATTCTAATCCTCGGCCCTTACATGAGTCAGGCTCAGGCAAACCAGCGCAGGTTACTTTTACAACAGAATATGGATATTTCGACTACACTAATAAAATGGCCATTGGCTGATGAAGAAATAGCCAAACAAATCGAAGACAATAAAAAAGCCGCAGACAAAAAGACAAAAGGCGGCTAAACCCTATAGACTAAGCGTCAATAGACTGAAGAAAAATATAAGTGGAGCAAGTCAATGAATCACGAACCATTATTACGTAAATACCAGCAAATGGCGCGGATTGTTCAAACTGACACTCGCTCGGCCACCAGCTACAACATGGGTAATTCTTATGGCGAAACGACCTCGCCGGATAACGAGCATGGTAGCAGTGATAGTAGTGATTATTTTTCGGTATTATTTGCCCATGCAGGGGTCAGCCCAACCGAATTACAAATTCGCACCCTAAACGAAATGAACCTGCCCAGCACCTCATTACGCCGTCCTGAGGCCCCTGCACTTAATGGTTACCTGCCTACCCGCACCAGTTCAATTCTTTACCACGAACTAAACTCCGCCAGTCAGCATTACCTTAATGGTCAAGGTGGCAACCCGGTTAACCGCAAAGACACCAGCCCTGGAACCAAACAGAGAACAGGTTTAGGCAAAGGGGCTTTTACCCAAAAAATCCTTACGCAGGTAGCTTATCAGCCTGACGCCGCTCAATCTAAAAATAAAGGCACTGAGGGTGCCAAACACTCTGACCAAGCAAAACAGCACAAGTCAGTGTTTAATGCTTTTAAATAAAAGCAAAGGGCTGAATTAAGAGCAAATCAGCAACTTAACCTGGCTTGGTGTCAGTGTCATCCCCACCATATTTAATATCACCCCATTTTGGCCGGTCAGCGATAGCATTTTAATCGCTGGCATAATGGTTTTAAACACCTTAATACTGCCAAACAAAGGTAAAATTGGTCCTACAATCAAATTAGAAATCAATCCCATAAGTAGACCGGGTTCATCGCCATTACTTAGTGGTGTCATAGTCAACAGATTATGGTCCGGCATACACATCGTAAACTGATTAAAAATCGTTGGTATAGACGTCGAAGTCATGCCAATATTAGGATATGGAATAGGTACCACCGCCAACACCACAAGGGTCTTACAAACATCAGGAAAGGCAAAATGCATTGCCGGCATTTGAGTCGTTTGAAAACACATTATTTATGTTCCTCGTTGGTTAAAATATTTTGATAACGGGCACTTCCACTCATTGGTGTACGTTACACTGGCTTCGAACGAAGTAAATGCTATTCGCGAGTACAAACCTTGGCTTCGTTATCAGGGTGGGATCATACTTTCCCGGTTTACAGTAGGATGTGGTAGAGCCGAAGGTATAATCCCACCCTAGAGCGCCGAATGGTTAGATGGTGAGCAACCAGTGAGAACTGAAATGTTCTCAAAGAAGTTAAATTTACTGAGTTTTAGTCATTCTAAAGCAAGTAA
>JBLHHD010000033.1:0-12719 GCA_047614605.1 Alteromonadaceae bacterium | reverse complement strand
TAACTGTCTTGCACAGGTGGGGCCGATTGCTCTTCTTGCAAAGACTGTAACAATGCTTCACCTAGCGGCGATTTTGCCAGTTGTTTGTGCAACTGTTTATGAGACAGCCCTCGCAGTTGAAAGAGTAAAAATGGGTCGTGATCTAACTGTTCTGCCAAACGATAGAAAACACCAGCAATGTGTTTACAAGGCACCGCACCATCGGGGCATGAACAACTCACTTGAAAATCTCTGAAGCTTGTGGGCAACAGATGTTCTGAGGCGGCTTTGAACGATTGTTCAATATCGTCGGGCATTTCGTTCATCATCAGTTTACAAATGGCACCGGCATTTTCACCGAGCGATAACACCACTTTGTCCCATTGCTTGCTAGAGATTTGGGTGAGGCTTAGGCTGATGTTGTAAGTGGGCTCTTTGTAAACACCAAAGTAAGGATTGACGTTGCCCCGCATTTTGGCGCTAACTTTGCTGTCTTTTATATCCCACTGCTTCACTCGGTTGTCGGTGCCGTAGGCTCGGCCTCGGGTTAAGCGGCCTTCGTCAATGAACTTTTCGAGAGCGGTGATAAACGATTGACCCCACCAAGTTTTGCTGGTTTTGCTCATATCATTCCCCCACGACGGTTAGTTTATTCAGTGCAATTAATGACTTAAACGCATCGTTATCGAGTTTGGTCAGCCAACCTTCATCAGTGCCGACAATGCTGTCGGCCATCTGTTTTTTGTCTTCAATCATTTCGTCAATACGCTCTTCGAGGGTGCCGATGGTGATGTACTTGTGAACAAACACATTTTTCTTCTGACCGATACGAAAGGCTCGGTCGGTGGCTTGGTTTTCAACTGCCGGGTTCCACCAACGGTCAAAATGAAAGACGTGATTGGCACGAGTCAGGGTGATACCAACGCCACCTGCTTTGAGCGAAAGCACAAACACAGACGGTCCGGTGGATGGATCTTGAAATTCTTCTATCATTTTTTCGCGTTTGGTGCGAGCCACGCCGCCGTGAATGTAGTAGCAGTTAAGTTGTTTTTCGCGGCTGAGGTATTGCACCAGCTTATCGCCAATTTCAGTAAATTGGGTGAAGATTAACACGCTGTCACCTTCTGCCTGTGCTTCGTCGAGCATTTCGCCAAGCCGTTCGAGTTTGTGTGAACGCTCGGGCGTAAACTCGCTGCCATCTTGTAAAAATTGCATGGGGTGGTTACAAATTTGCTTGAGTTTGGTGAGTGTCGACAACATCAACCCTTGTCGTTCAATACCGTCTTTTTCCGCCAATTGCATATTTACATCATTGACAACCGCCTCGTACAGCGCGGCCTGCTCTTTAGACAGATTACAATATTGTTTATTTTCGACTTTGTCGGGCAGGTCTTTAATGATGTTTTTATCGGTTTTCATGCGCCGTAAAATAAACGGTTCTATCAGCTTTTTCAGTACTTTCGATTGGGCCAAGCTATTGTTCTTTTGAATGGGCAATTCGTAGGTTTTACGAAATTGCGCCTGAGTGCCCAGATAACCGGGGTTGAGAAAGTTGAAAATAGACCATAAGTCGAGTAAACGGTTTTCAACCGGCGTACCGGTCAAGGCTAAGCGGTTGTTGGCTTTTAACTTGAAGATGGCTTTGGTTTGCGCAGCTTTAGGGTTTTTGATGTTTTGCGCTTCATCGAGCACTATGCGTTGCCATTTTACCCCGCCGATTAGCTTCGCGTCACGCCGCGCTAGACTATAAGAGGTGATGAGCATATCTTGCGCATTGCACAGCCCATTAAAGTCTTTTTTGTCATTTAAACGATTGCCACCATGGTGAATGTGGGTTTTAAGCTGTGGGGCAAACTTTTCGACCTCTTTTTGCCAATTACCCATCACCGAGGTGGGTGCAATCAGCAGGGTTGGGCCGGTTCTCTTTTCATGATCTATCACCATCGTGGCAATGACTTGAATGGTTTTACCCAAACCCATGTCATCGGCTAGGCAACCATTGAGGTTCAATTGTTCGAGGTAACGTAACCACGACACACCGCGTTTTTGATAATCGCGTAAGGTGGCGTTGAGGTGCTCTGGGTCTTCAATGGGCTCAAGCGATGAATTGTTGGTTAGTTTACTTAGCATCGAACTCAACGCATCGTCGTGAGCTACTTCAAAAACATTTGATTGTTCGGCCAGTGTTTTGATTAATTCAGCCATGGGCGCTTGCGGGCTTTCATCACCATGTTGCTGCCAAAAGGTCAGCATATGGTCCATTTTGTCTTGTTCAAGCTCCATCCATTGGCCACGAAATTCAACCAAAGGAGACTTGGCCTCAACCAATTGAGCCCACTCGGCTGGTGTCACTGGTTGGTCGCCAATCGCTAATTCATAACGATAATCGATCAATGAATCGAGCGACAACAAACCTTTACTGTCATTTGCAGAACTACTCGAACTACTGCCTTTGCTGCGCAGCTTAACCTTGGCCCGTTGCCGACCTTTAGGCGTCCACCACGCGGGCACTATGACTTTAAATCCGGCGTCTTCTAACACCCAAGCCGACTCTTTCAAAAAGGCGAAAGCCTCATTCATTGTTAATTGAATACTGGCAGGATGTTGGCTGTTCATTCCCTGCCATAACATCGGATAGATTCGTGCCGCACCGCCCAGAGCGCTTAATATTTGATGCTCAAAATCGGCGCCAAGCAAAGGTTTTAGTTTAGCTTTGTCTATGGCCGATTTGGCCCAACACTCGGCTAAGTCGAGTTTAAAAGAAGGGTCTTTACGGGATGCGGCAACAAAATGAACAGTCCAGCTGTCGGGCTCACCGCTGCGGGCATCTTGCAGTCTAAAGCACAATTGCACATCGCTGCTTTGGGTCAGATTGTGGATTTTGTGTTGCCAAGGGTGCCATTGCTCAAATTTTTCGACAAAGAAGCTGTCGTTGCCCAGTAACGGCTCGGCATCAAAACGCTCCCTGATGATACTGTCGCCAAATTTGTTCTGAACGGTTTTTGGTGTTTTTTCGCTGGCCTCATTCAAATGTTGATTAACGACGACTTCGGTAACATGACGCAATAGACTTTGCGGTTCAAACCCTTGGGTGCAAGCCTGCGGCATTTGTTTGACTAAGCGAATAAGCGAGTCTTCAAAGTCACCAGACACCAGCTGCCACTTTTGATAAATATTGGTTTTGGCCGTTTTGGCCTTAGATTTAGGGTCTTTACACTGCAATAACTGCGGCATAAATTGTTCTTTTACCAATGCTTGACGAATATCTTGAGCAAATTCATACCAAAACAAAAAGTCGCTGCCCAGTCGATATTCATGGCTTTGATATTGACTCAAAAAATGAATGAAATTAAGGGCCTGTAAAGGGTGTTTGAGGTTAAGGTGATGCACTTGCCAAGGTTTTACAATTATTTTTTCAGCTTGTTCGTCATGCTCGAAAAATCCACTTAACTCGGGGCAGGGCAAGGGTTTGGTGCCAAACGTTGGCAGCTCAATTTTGCTCTGGTCTAACTGGTTTGCTGCAGCGTTGATTTGCCACTCGGATTGGGCAAAGGCGGCCAAATCAGTGTCGAGCATTTGCCTAGGGTGGATAGTGCGAGATTTACTGGCGCCATTTTTATAGGCAATGGGTTCAAGGGTTTCGACCCACAGGCCAAACTGACCAGACTGAATTAGGTCTTTGCCGGACGACGGCGACCAAAAAGCGTGGATTATTTTCATTGTTTTAATTTGTCTCTGGTTGGTACCATTAATACACTTGCTTGATAAACGTCTCGTGTTTTGGTAAGAAAATCAACAATCGACTCACCGTTAACGGTCTTATCATATTGCTCTATCACCGCTTCCTCTAAATGCCCCAGTCTGATTGCGCCAACAATATTGAGTCGCGTGCGGCTGCCGGTGGTCTCTATCAGTTTATCAACGCCTTTTTTTATCCATCTTGGTGTTATTTTGGTGGCCTGAGTAGGATGCACTGCATCCATGAATAACAAGGGCTCATTCTCCCTGAGGTTGTCTTTAAACTGTGCATAATACTCAATAAACGCGGCTTGTTTATCCACGTCAAACTTATGGGGAACACCTTTAGGCTGCTTGTAGCTGAACTGATGCTGATGCAACCATTTGTTCAATCCTGATACCGTATACACCACCTCAAAAGTCTCTTTTATGTAGGCAACAATTTGATGGGTGTGTAAATACGTCATCTCACAAAGATGGGTAATCAAGCACTTCGTTTGTTCGGTATCCAGATACTCACTTGAGCCACCGCTTGTAGAGGTAAGTTCCCCAAGGGGGTTGAAATCATTTATGTGTCGGGTAACACTGGTTTCATGCAAGAGTAACGCGTCTGCAATGGATGCTATTGACCAATCTTTTGCATCTAAGAGAACGGCTTTAATACGATCGCATTCACGCTTATCACGACATTTTTTATGGCGTGATATCAGTGTCTCTTTTTGGTCTGCGGTGAGGGATATTTTCTTCATGGCTCAATCATGATCTTTTTATTGAAGAAATCTAGTGTTTTTTGAAAAATACCGCATTTTCAATGATCACGGGTATATACGGGTTTGAAACCATGGATGTAAATTGAGTCGCAGAGTGCCAGAAGCACATTGCGACGACCTGCTAAATCTCACAAATAATTGGATGAAGAACATAGCGGTGAGCGGCACTTTTTGCGGCTGCAGGTAAAAAGTAAGTCGTACGGCAAGCGGCCGCCGTGCGGGATGCTGTTTGAAAAACAGCCATGAAGGGCGGTAAGCGCTAGCGCATGCTTTAACTCTGTATAAAAATTCAAGAACACGCTGCGCGCCATCGTCCGTGATGGTTTTTGTCTCGAATACCTTCGAACCAGCTACTCTTTTTCAACAGCAAAAAAGAGTAGCCAGAAAATGCCGCTCGCTGCTAAAGTTTTTAACTGCACAAAAAGACTTAGTTTATGGACGCCAATCGCGTTGTCGTTCCAAATGTGTCCCTCCAACTTCCACTCAAATGACTTCCCTGTCATTTGCCCCTAAACAAGCCTTTTTGTGCTGAAACTTCAAATGCGGAAAAAGTAGTGGCGGTGCCACCAAAGCATTTGTCGGCGAAGCCGATGCTTGTGATTTCAGCAGTTCTGACTCGAATGGCACTTACTTAAGCTTTTTAGGATGACCATTTTCTCTTACTTCTTCTCTGGCTTGTGTTCTGGGCTTGGTGAGTAATGGAAAGGGTTTCGGTCTGCGTTTAACCGCTCTAGGCTCTATGCGCCCGGGCCTCTTTCCAACCTGTTGTTGTGCTATGAGTGTAAATAACTCACCTATGTAGGGGTGGGTAAAGCAACCATATTCGTCGTGTCGACCTTGCCATGCTATCCACAACTGCACCGTATGTTTGAAGCTTATTTTCCGTGGCGTTATATCCGCCAGAAAGGCTGACTGAGCCATGAGTAAGCGGATCAAATTGTAAGCCAAAAGATAAATCCACATCTCCTTTTCCACCATCGACGGTGTCCTGCAGCTCAATGTTTCCATATCCATTGTGGTCTTAATGTTCCTAAAATCCACTTCTACATGCCAGCGCTCTTTGTAGAGTTTCCGCAGCGAAACTTTGCACGTTTTATGCGCACAAAGTAATGTGGTGACTAATATTTTGCCGCCCGTTTTAAGCTCTCGCACCCTAAGCGTCGCTGGCGCGCGGTCGTATTAATCCTGCGCCATCCAGTCCGGTTTCTTTTTAGATTTATGGATAGTAATAATGTGATCTCGTGCCCCTAATAACTCCCCTTTACTAAAATCAGTCGTCAACCTTCTTGAACCATGTTGTTCAAACACACCGTCTACGCCTTTATCCTTTAACGCACACAATAAAAAATAGGTGGCATAAAGAGCGTCTCCCAATAAGACATCGTCGGTTTGTAGAGTATCGAGCATGCTTCTAAGCAAGGTTTGTTCATCGCTGCCCTTTCCCTTGCAAGGGCCTGAAGCCATATCCAGCAGTGCACCACTGCCAAGGCAAATGATACTCACCATACGACACAAGGGAAAACCCAGCCCTGGCTTTTGACTGCCAAGTTGGGGGGGTAAGCCGCTTGATTGGCCGCAGTGTCTGGTAAACTTGACGTCATGCCGTCAACCAACCTAATGGGGCGATTTTTCCAGTGCCATTGATGAGGAGAGTTGGCACTTAATAATTACCCTGTGTATCGAGTTAATGTTGAGGGTAATACCAGTGGCATGCGTTGACGCGCCTTACAATAAGCCCCTATGTTAGTACTACACGTTGGACGGCCATTAAGCGCTTGTTTTATCGCGACTTCATCGACAATTTTTTGGCAGGAGCGATCCTCATTGAGCGCTTGGGCCATGAACATTGAAACGGTTAATTTGGGAGAAAATAATCTTACTCTTTGTGCAGGAAATAGGGTTTCGATTTTATCGGTATATTCAGGGCTGTTGAGAATATCCATAAAAGTGTGGGTATTGCATTTTTTTGTGTAATGGGTAATAGATTGTTGAACTTGAGAGGCTTGCTGATTAGTATACATGTAAAGGCTGGTTTCTTTTGATGGCGTTTTTTTAGCGATTAACATCCTATCATTTTTGACCATCTTTTCTATTTATTTCAGAGACTTAACTCTTAAGTAAGTGCCATTCGGGTCAGAGACGCTGATTTTCTCAAATAGTTAGCTACTTTAAGTTATCTATTCTTTATAGAGTTGAATTACAGTGGCGAGGCTTCCCCGTTTAAATTTACCTGGCATTGCGCAACATGTAGTGCAACATGTAGTGCAACGTGGCAACAATAGACGGGGTGTTTTTTTACTGAGTAGGATTACACAGTCTATCTCGATAAATTAAAAGACTATGGGAAAAAATTGACGAATTAACACTTGAGGAAATTCGTGATACGACTAATAAAGCCTGGGTATTATGAAATAATCGGTTTAAACAGCCAATAGAAACGCAATCGGGTAGACGAGCTTTGCCTTTACCTAGTGGTGGCGATAGGAAGTCAAAAGCGTTTAAAAATCAGCGTCTCTTGCCCCCTCATATCTCACCCCTCATATCTGCAAGCTATTCGTATAGCCAGTTTTGTTTTAATATATAAACAAAACAAAATAACTATTGCGTGTTTTTCAAGCAACTTTCTGCTAAATTCCCGCCAATTTTGAACACATCGTTTTTGCGATGTTAATTTTATTTCCAACTATTTCCAACTATTTCCAAGTACGGACAGTTGGCGCATTCAGGAGAGCAACATGAAACCCAACACCTCATTTTTCAGCCGTATCGCCATCGCTTGTAAAATTATCTTCAGTAAGGCTTATGCTATTTCTCTTTTAAACCCCGAAGCATCAGTTGCTCAATCTATTGAAGAGGCTATTACCATTGAGCCTGCCGAGACGGTTTCCACACTCAAACATACTGCTCAAGAAAGTGCCTTGCAGCTCTTGGCGATTTTGCAAAAAGAAGGTCGCCTAATCGACTTTATTAACGAAGATGTCAGCGCCTTTTCTGACGAGCAAGTGGCCGCAGCATCAAGAGTAGTGCATGCAGGTGTAAAAAAAGCGTTGCAACAACATATGAGTTTTACCCCAGTAAGTGACACGCCCGAGGGAAATGGCATTAATTTACCCGCTGATTTTGATAAAAACGCCTACCGCTTAACAGGCAATATCACCGGCTCTGGCCCATTCAATGGCTCTTTGGTACATAAAGGCTGGAAAGTGGCTGATCTGAGTCTACCTCAGCTGGCTGACGGTATTGATTTACATATTGTGGCCGCTGCTGAGGTGGAGTTATGAGCGAAGCTAAATTTAGTGTGGGTATCGATCTAGGTACTACTCATTGTGTCATGGCTTTTGCTGAGTTAAACCATGATGGTGAGCCTAACTCACCAGAGGTTTTAGCTATTGGGCAATTAGTTGCACCGGGGCAAGTTGAATCTCTACCCGCTCTGTCCTCATTTTTGTACTTACCCAACGAAGCCGAATTTGATGCGCATCAACTACAATTGCCTTGGCAACAAGTTCATTCGATGATTGGTGATTTTGCCCGTGATCTGGGTAACAAAACCCCTAATCGTATTATTAGCAGCGCTAAAAGTTGGTTGTGTCAGGCAGATGTGGACACAAGAAGTGCATTTTTGCCTTTGCATGCCCCTGATGATGTGCAAAAACTATCACCATATCACGTATCAAAAAGTGTCTTGCAACATATGCAAAACGCTTGGCAGCAACAAAAACCAGACTGTCCATTAAGTGAACAACAGGTGGTGATCACCGTACCGGCATCATTTGAACCATCAGCCCGTGATTTGACATTAGATGCTGCGCGCGAATGCGGTTTGCACAATGCGATTTTGCTCGAAGAGCCGCAAGCCGCTTTGTACAGCTGGATTGTTCAAAATGATAGTGATTGGCGTCAACAAGTTAAGTTAGGTGATGTGATCCTAGTCGTGGATATTGGCGGTGGCACCACCGATTTATCTCTAATCGCGGTAACCGAAGAAGAAGGTGCATTACAACTTACCCGAGTCGCGGTGGGTGATCATGTATTGCTTGGCGGAGACAATATGGACTTAACCCTGGCACATGTAGTGAGTCGTAAGCTAGCCAGCCAAGGTACACGTTTACAACCTTGGCAAATCAATGGGTTAACCCATACCTGCCGCGCGGCAAAAGAAACGTTATTGGCAGACAACGATACACAGCAAGTTCAGCTTGTTGTGCCAAGCCGTGGTTCAAGTCTTATGGGCGGTAGTTTACGCTGTGAGTTAACCCGAGACGAAGTATTTCAAGTCTTGATTGAAGGGTTTTTTCCCCATGTGGAGAGTCATGCCAAGGTACAAAAGCGTGCAAAATCCGCTTTATCAACCATCAGCCTGCCTTTCGAAGACGATCCTGCTATCACTCGTCATTTGGCTAGTTTTTTAACACGCCAGCAAAGTGCCTTGCATAATATTCCAGGCGTTGATGTTAAGGACCAGGCCAGTTTTGTTCACCCGACAGCCATTTTGTTTAACGGCGGTGTTGCCAAAGCGACCGGCGTGACTCAGCGCATATTAGAGGTGCTTAATAACTGGCTACAAAACGAAGATGCCAGCCCAGTAAAAGAATTACAGGGCATCGACCTTGACCAAGCTGTTGCCAAAGGCGCGAGTTATTATGCTCAGGTGCGTGATGGTAGCGGTGTAAGAATTCGTGGTGGAACAGCCGCCGCTTATTATGTTGGCATTGAAAGCGCCATGCCGGCGATCCCTGGTTTGGCCCCCCCCATTGAAGCTTACTGTATTGCGCCTTTTGGTATGGAGGAGGGGACTCAGGCACAGTTACCTTCACAAGGTTTTGCCTTAACTGTGGGTGAGCCTGTGCAGTTTCGTTTGTTTGAATCCAAAATTCGCCGCGATGATCATGCTGGTACACGTATTGATTACTGGGAAGAAGACGAAATTACTGAATTAGCACCCATTGAAATTACCTTAAGCGCTGAACATCACCAAGTGGGTCAGGTGATTTACGTGCAACTGCAAGCCAGCATCAATGAACTAGGCACTTTAGAATTAAAAGCCCTAGAACAACAAGGTGAAGCAAGTTGGCAAATTAGCTTTGATACGCGTAATTAAACACAGGTTGTGATTATTAATATGAAACAACAGTTGAAACAACAGATCACACCGATAATTTATGTCTGCTAATAACTATGTGGTGGGTGTCGATCTCGGCACTACGAATATCGTGGTGAGTTATGGTGAGTCAAATAGTGACTCTCCCTTACAGCTTTTGCCCATTCCACAACTTGTTGCCCCTGGGCAAGTGTCTTCACCGCTTATGTTGCCGGCACTGCGGTATCACTACGGTCAAGAACTGGCTGATAACCAAGTGGTATTGCCATGGGCAACTGATCCAATCAATCAAACATTGCCTCCTTCAGTAATAGGTAAGTGGGCACTAGATCTTGGCGCAAAAGTACCGACTCGTTTGATATCCAGTGCTAAAAGCTGGTTAAGCCATCGTGGTGCAGGCAGTACAGATATCACTTTGCCACTCAACGCAGATGAGCACACAAAGGTGTGTACGCCTTTAGAAGTTACGGCCAGTTATCTTGCTTATATCAAAGCTGCATGGGATCACCAAAAGCCTGATAGCCCCTTTTGTGAACAAAATATTGTGGTAACGGTTCCTGCGTCTTTTGACGATATTGCTCGTTCACTGACCATCGAGGCCATCAAACAAGTGGGTCTTCAACATTTTCGTTTGTTGGAAGAACCCCAAGCCGCTTTTTACCATTGGTTGTCTAATAACAGTCCGGCAGATTTAGTGGGCAAACAAAAACTGTTTGTTTGTGATATTGGTGGTGGCACCAGTGATTTTACTTTGATATCGATTACGCATACCGCTGAAAACACACTGCCAGAGCTAGAACGAATAGGGGTAGGTGAACACTTGATGTTGGGGGGCGACAACATGGATTTGGCCTTGGCGGCCAAAGCCCAACAAAAACTTAATGGCAACATCAAGTCCAGAGATTTACAAAAGCTACTGCCTCAGTGCCAAAAGGCCAAAGAGAATTTGCTGGCAGCAGATGCCCTTGGTGAGATCAAATTACAATTGTCGTGTACAGGTAGCCGTTTAATGGCATCCACCCAAGAAACCCGCTTAACAGCAAAAGAAGTTGAGCAGATTATATTGGATGGGTTTTTCCCGCAGGTGGCGATTAATGCGAAGCCTAAACAACGACAAACTGCTTTATCTGATATTGGTTTACCTTATCCCGCTGATCCGGCTATCACCCGACATATCGCGGCATTTTTTCAAGAGCAGCAAAACACACATCCAACTGAAAAGAATGACGAGAATGACGAAAATGACGACATTAAAATCGCAGATGTATGGCTGTTAAACGGCGGGCCATTTCTCAGTGATAAAATTCAGCAACGTTTGCAGCAACAAATGGCCGCGTGGAGCAAACAACCAATATTATGTTTGCACAACCTTGAACCACAAACATCTGTGGCACATGGCGCAGCCTATTATGCTCGTTTACAGCTTGCCAGTGCTTTGTCGTGTGTCAAGAATCCTAATCTCATTAAAAGCGCTGCTCCTAGGCATTATTTTATTCGAGTCGCCAGCGCCCAAGGTGACAAGGGAGTGTGTATTCTTCCTAAAAATACTAGGCTACACGATAAATTATCGCTTACTGATAAAATATTTAATTTACGTTGCAATAGCCCAGTGCAGTTTGATGTAGCAAGCAGCTTAGACATAAGAAGTTACAAGTTAGGCGACAGCATCGACTGGCATGAAAAATTACATAACTTGCCCCCACTCACTACGACTTTGAAAGGTGAAGGGCAAGTTCCGGTTAATTTGGTTTGTGAACTAGATGAACTTGGGGTACTACAAATTGAGCTTCAACAATTAAACGCTAAGCCATCTTGGCAGTTGGCGTTTAATCTGCGCAAGTCCACTAATCATCTGGAAATCGACGATCAACACCGAGTTAAAAAAGCACTCGAAGTGGTCGAGCAGTGGTATGGTAATGCCAGTAAAACGCCACCCAAAGAACCTTTACGTAAGTCTTTAGAAAAATGTTTAGGTAAACGAGAAAGTTGGTCAGTTAATGCCGCTCGGCAATTATTTGACCATCTCATCATTTTAGCTAAACGTAGACGGCGCAGTAGGGTTCACGAACGTAGCTGGCTAAATATTGCAGGCTACTGTCTGCGACCGGGTATTGGTTTTGTCGGTGATGTGGAACGTATTGAACAAGTCTGGGGTTTATTTACTCAGGGTATTCAACATCACCAACAAGCTGACGTATGGGTTCAATGGTGGGCATTTTGGCGAAGGGCCGCAGCCGGGCTTGATCAACAGCAGCAATTTACATTGTTTAACGAAACTAAACATGTGCTGGCCAGCACTCGCGGACCGGTTTCGAAAAAAGCAAAGTTGGGTGCAGCAACAGAAGAAAAATTGCGTTTAATTGGATCGTTGGAGCGCCTCAGCCTAGATAATAAACGTGAGGTACTCGATCATATTGCGGGTGAACTTAATCATAATAAAATGGCCGATTTATATTGTTGGATGGCAGCTAGGCTGCTTAATAGAAGACTCGTTTATGCCGCAAGCGAATACACCATGCCCGGGCAAGACGCTGAAGTAGTACTCGATTATTTGTTACAGCATAACTGGAAAGCACATCCAGCACTGGGTTTTATCAGTGCATCAGCAGCCAGAAAAACCCTAGATGAAACACTCAATATCAGTGAACAACAGTTTACCCAGGTACAAAATAATCTCAAAAATATACATAGCCGATATTTAACACTACTGCATGCAACGCACACCATGGATCAGCAAGAATCCCAACAATACTGGGGCGACGCCTTACCTAGTGGTTTATCTATTTAATAACACTACTATTGTTAAAAAAATGGTGTTGCGAGGTTTGTGTAAGATATAAAACCGCAATTATTAATGATGTAATTCCACCGTTACACCCTCATTATTTACACCACAATAAATATTTTAACCCTAATATGTGAGTTTTAGATTTTATATGCCATTTAACTATCTGGTTTCAAGATGAAGCAAGGTTCGGTCAATACAATACAACCACGAGGCTCTGGGCAGAAAAAGGGAGCCGTCCGCGAGCGTTTAACTCGATTCCGCAGTTTTTAGGTGTTGACATAAAATTTAGTCACAATTATGCCGCTTGTGCATGATATTTCAATGAATCGCTCGCTTCTTGACG
>JBLHHD010000032.1:0-12773 GCA_047614605.1 Alteromonadaceae bacterium | reverse complement strand
CTATAAATAAAGATAAAAACGATACATTCATGGGCTAAATTTCAATAACATCAAACACTGGTTATATCATCAGTCTGCCTTCTTGGTTTAGTGTTATCGGTGGGCTTTTGACATCGAGTTTTTAGTATAAAGCTTTTAACATCAGCTTTTTAGTATAAGGTTTTGCTATTACAGTTGCAGAAGTATAGATTACGCAGATTAAGCGGCTTTGCAGGGTTATAAGTGGTTTAGGCTTTGGTTGGATACGTTTACTGAGGACTTAAAACGAAGGGAGGGAAAAGCAAACAGGGGTTACGACAACTTTCTGCTTTATACCCGGTAAATAAAGGGTAACCCGGTTGGGGTGGGCCACCCTGAAATTTAGAGACAGAACAATAAAATAATTACTCGCTGACGCTGCCGATTATTTTATCATCCTTGATGGACTGGCTCGAAGCCAGTTCAACGACTAAACTGTGCTCATTTCCAATAGTCAATGTCAGGTCCTTTTTAAGGTTAACATTGATAGAGGTTATTACTAGGTTCAGATTCTCTTTTAAAGAAACATTCAGTGAATGCTGAGCGTTCTTTGTAAGTTGTACAGCAGAGGTAACACTATCTGCTGTGGTTAGCTCTGATGAATTAACGATTGGGGCGTTAATGGCACCGATAAATGTTAAAGTGAATAATGATTTAGTTAATAAGTTGTATTTTTTCATTTTCTCTGTCCCATAGAGTTAGATTAATAATATTAATGCAAATAACAGTGAATGATTATTCATTATTTTGAGGTTAGCTTGGTTGGGGTAAGCTAATTTTAACGAAATACTAAACAACTGTTGCCTTGCAGGCTGTAATGTAGTCCAATGCATAAAAAGTTTAAACTGATAAAAATTAATGGTTTTGCATTAGAAAATCTAATGCAGTTATCGTGGAGAAACTATGTCTCGTCGTTTACCTCCCCTAAATGCGTTAAAAGCCTTTGAAGCTGCCGCACGGCAGTTGAGTTTTACCAAAGCTGCCGAAGAATTATTTGTCACACAGGCGGCGGTTAGCCATCAAATAAAGGCGTTAGAAGAGCACTTAGGGATCAAATTATTTATGCGTAAAAACCGTTCCTTACTTTTGACAGAGGAAGGACAGGGTTATTTTTACGATATCAAAGACATATTCAGCCAGTTGCTAGAGGCTACCGAAAAACTGTTAGCTCGGGGAGCTAAGGGCTCTATCTCGGTAAGTTTACCGCCAACATTTGCTATTCAGTGGCTAGTACCGAGATTAAATCAATTTAGTGAGTTACATCCCGAGATTGATGTGCGTATCAAAGCCGTCGATCAAGAAGAAAACTCATTAACAGATGATGTAGACGTGGCTATTTATTATGGCCGGGGTAACTGGCCTAATGTGAGTGCTGATAAATTGCATACCGAATATCACACACCTGTTTGCTCACCCATGTTGATGAATGAGGCCAAACCGCTTAATTCAATTCATGATTTGGTTCATCATACCCTGTTGCATGATATGTCCCGCGAAGCGTGGAAAGACTGGATGAAAGCCGCCAATGTGAAAAACCTCAACGTTAATCACGGACCAATATTTAGTCATTCATCAATGGTATTACAAGCCGCTATCCATGGTCAGGGTATTGCTTTGGGCCATAGCGTGTTGGCAAAACCCGAAATAGATTCGGGACGGCTGATATGTCCGTTTAATCAGGTGTTGGTCAGTAAAAATGCCTATTACGTGGTGTGCCGCGAAAGTCAGGCAGAGCTTGGTAAAATTTCAGCGTTCAGAGATTGGATGTTATCAATGGTAAAAACAGAACAAGAAGAGTTCATCGATGGATAAACAACATGTCAGTATCACAACCCCGGCAATTAAATCGCCGGTAGCCCGGTTTTTGTTTGCTCATGGGGCAGGGGCTTCAATGGACACCGATTTTATGGTCAACATTGCTGAGGGTTTGGCAGCCCAGCAAATTGAGGTGGTGCGGTTTAACTTTCCTTATATGCAGACGATGAGTGAAACCGGTAAACGTCGGCCACCTAATCGAATGCCCGCCTTACTTGAATATTTTACTGAGCTGGTTAATGGCGTTGATGATGGTTTACCGCTGTTTATCGGTGGAAAATCCATGGGCGGCAGGGCTTCGACCATGCTGGCAACCCAATCTGAGCTTAAAAATCCAATAAAAGGTGTGCTTGCACTGGGATATCCCTTTCATCCTGCGGGCAAACCAGATAAATTACGCATCGATCATTTGCCTGACATGCTGGCCCCTTGTTTAATTATCCAGGGTGACCGGGATTCGATGGGCAATCAACAAGATATCGCCGGTTACAATTTGCCTAATCAACTTGAAGTGGCTTATTTAACCGATGGTGAGCATGGTTTTAAACCGCGAAAAGCATCTGGGGTGACGTTGCAGGACAATCTGGCAATCGCCATTGCCCATATGGTGCGATTTATCAACGATAATCGCTAAAAGAAAAAGGAGAGTAAATGATTAAAGTGGTATTGGCAGGTGGCGCTTTGTTTGCGCTGTTATCTGTAGTGTTGGGGGCTTTTGGTGCTCACGGACTTAAATCGAAAATTTCAGCAGATATGCTGGCCGTGTTTCAAACCGGTGTGCAATATCAGTTTTACCATGCCCTGGGGTTAATACTTTTGGGTTTGTTGATGAAACAAATGCCTTCGGCTTTATTGGCCTGGTCAGGTGGTTTGATGATCGCGGGTATTTTTATGTTTAGTGGCAGTTTGTATTTACTGGCACTAACCGGTAACAAGTTGTTTGGTCCAATCACGCCGTTGGGCGGGTTGTTTTTTATTGTCGCTTGGGGTCTGCTGCTTGTTGGTGTACTCAAGGGTGATGGTTAATCATCCGGTTACCTGTATAGCAGGCGCAACCTTCCATTGTGTAGGCGGTGGTGCAGACGGTCGTGCAGGTCTAAGTAGTCAGTCAGACTAGTATTGAAATAAGTAAAAGTGAACAGTTAAATGAATAGTGTGTTGTTATATTGCCGTCCCGGATTTGAAAAAGAGTGTGCGGCTGAAATTCAAGATAAAGCCGATGGCATGGCGTTTTACGGGTTTGCCAAAACCAAAGCCAACAGTGGGTATGTGATATATCAATGCCATGAAGAAGGGGTAGCCGATACACTGGCCCGCAAGCTAAAGTTCAGTGAGCTGATTTTTGCCAGACAAATAATGGTTTGTCATGCACTGGTCGAGAACATGTCGACCGATGATCGCATTAGTGCCATTGTCGCTCAGAGCCTTGATATTCCAGTGTGCGGTAGCCTGTTTGTCGAAACCGCTGATACCAGTGAAGCCAAAGAGTTATCTAAGTTTTGCCGCAAGTTTACCGTACCATTGAGACGCGGTTTACGTAAGGCCAATTTATTATTGCCCGATGAAGTGGATCATCGTCCCACTTTGCATGTGATGTTTTTAACCACTGACAGCGCTTATGTGATGCACCAAGCCGCTCAACGCTTAAACTTGAAGAAGCGTTTTTAACCTTTATCCCCCAAAGCGAGCGAGAAGTGCGATTAACCTCGGGGCTCAAAGCGGTTGACTTAGGTGCAAGCCCGGGTGGCTGGACCTATCAACTGGTCCGTCGTGGAATGATTGTCACTGCCGTTGATAATGGCCCTATGGATGAAAAACTGATGGAAACGGGACAAGTTCGCCATCGCATGGAAGATGGTTTTAAGTATGTTCCTTCCCGTAAAAACATCCACTGGCTGGTGTGTGACATGATAGAAAGGCCCAGTAAGGTCGCCAATTTAATGGCTTGGTGGTTAGTTGAAGGTTATTGCAACGAGGCGATTTTTAATTTAAAACTGCCAATGAAAAAGCGTTATGATGTGGCCAAAGAATGTTTTGCCCAGATTGATGAAGTGCTTAAAGAAAATGGCATAAAGTACAAGCTCCAAGCAAAACACTTGTACCATGACCGCGAAGAAATCACCGTACATCTACGTAACCTGTCAATGACCCAGAGCCGCCGCAACGAAGAAGAATGACCAATCAGCGGATAATTTGTCATTCACCAGTATCATTTACTGGTGAATTACTCTATACTTCGCGCGCAAAATTTCTATTAATCGTTACCAACTTTAACAGGGCATAAAAAATGGCTTTAGAACGTACTTTTTCAATCGTAAAACCTGACGCAGTAGCAAAAAATCTAATCGGCGCTATCTATGGTCGTTTCGAAACTGCTGGTTTGAAGATTGTTGCTGCAAAAATGGTTCACCTTACTCAAGAAAAAGCCCAGGGCTTTTATGCTGAGCACAGCGAACGTCCATTTTTTGGTGCCTTGGTTGAATTCATGACGTCTGGTCCGGTAATGGTTCAGGTGCTTGAGGGCGAAGATGCTATCCGTAAAAACCGTGAGATCATGGGTGCTACTAATCCTGCTGAAGCTTTAGCCGGTACTATCCGCGCTGATTTAGCTGATTCAATTGACGAAAATGCTGCACACGGTTCAGACGCTGCTGCCTCTGCTGCCCGTGAAATTGCTTACTTCTTCTCAGAAGACGAAGTTTGCTCACGCACTCGTTAATATTTATTTCACTCACTAACTAGTGACGTGATAATCAAACCTAGAGGAGACTTCGGTCTCCTTTGTTCGTTGTTATGGACAAATCGTTCAGTCAAAGTGCTAGCTTTTTCTGACTGAAAAATATACAATTCGACCCGCATTAATCCCCTGCTGTATTCTACCGAGGAAAACAATGAGCCAAGTAAGCGACAATTCAAGCACTAATTCCAGCAACAGTTCCAGCAACAGTTCCAGTAAAATCAATCTATTAGATTTGAATCGTGAAAAAATGAAGGAATTTTTTGCTGGTATTGGTGAAAAACCATTTCGGGTAGATCAAGTCATGAAGTGGCTGTATCGCTTTGGCGTTGAGGATATCGAAGAAATGACCAACCTCAATAAAGCGTTGCGTGAAAAGTTACAGCGGATGTGCGTAATTGAAGCTCCCGTGATTGCTCGCCAGCAAAAGTCGGTAGATGGCACCATTAAATTTGCCCTGCTGCTCAAAGGGGGGCAAGAAGTCGAAGCCGTATGGATCCCCGAAAAAGAGCGTAAAACGTTATGTGTTTCCTCACAAGTCGGTTGTGCCCTCGAATGTACATTTTGCTCAACCGCTCAACAAGGGTTTAATCGCAATTTGTCAGTCAGCGAGATCATTGGTCAGGTTTGGCGGGTGGCCAAACAAGTTGGTATGGTGGGCATCACCAAAGATCGTCCAGTGACCAACGTAGTAATGATGGGCATGGGCGAACCGCTACTGAACATAAATAATGTTGTACCAGCAATGGACCTGATGATGGATGACCTGGCGTTTGGCATGTCAAAACGACGAGTTACTATCAGTACTTCTGGGGTTGTACCAGCGCTTGATATCCTTAAAGACAAAATCGATGTGGCCTTGGCGATTTCATTACACGCCCCAGATAACACGTTGCGTGATGAACTTGTACCAGTCAATAAAAAGTATCCTATTGAATCGTTATTGGCGTCGTGTCGACGTTATATTGATGGTTCTAAAGCCAATGAATTTCTGACGGTTGAATATGTCATGCTTGATGGCATTAATGATTCGACGGAGCAGGCTCATGAGCTGGCAAAAACCTTGTCACAAACCCCGTCTAAAGTGAATCTCATTCCGTTTAACCCGTACCCGGGCACACCTTATGGTCGTTCGAGTAATTCACGTATGGATAGATTCTCTAAAGTTTTGCAAGAATATGGCATCACCACGATTATTCGCCGCACCCGTGGTGACGACATTGACGCCGCTTGTGGTCAATTGGTTGGCGAGGTATTGGACCGAACCAAACGACTTGCAAAAAAACAAGCAAAAAAAGACGCAATCTCAGTAAAAATGGTATAGGTTGGGTGCTAAGTTTTCGATTAATTTAAGATGGGTTATGCAGGAAAAAGTGCAGCGAGTGAAGTGGTTGAATTGGCAGTGGATTGTAGCAATATTAATAGTCACGTTGCCAATGACCGGTTGTATACAGCGTACGAGCTATAAAAACACCGGCAAACCCACTACTGCGCCACGCATTGATACTGACGAAGCGGCTAAAACCCGGATCGCTTTAGGCTTGCAGTACCTTAAAGTCAAAGAAATGAGTAACGCCAAGTATAACCTTGAAAAAGCCCTTCGTTTTGCCCCATCAATGCCAGCGGTACACACCGCTTTTGCTTATTATTATCAACAGGTTGATGAAGATGAGCTGGCCGAAAAAGCTTACCTTAAAGCGCTGAGTCTTGATGCTGATGACCCGAATACACTAAACAATTACGGCGTCTTTTTGTGTAAGGTCAAACGCTATGAACAGTCACGGAAAGCCTTCATAAAAGCGATTAAGGTACCGAGCTACCTTAAAGTAGCCGAAAGTTATGAAAATGCGGCTATTTGCGCGATGGAAGACCAGCAGTATCAACAAGCCAAAAGTTATTTTTTGTTATCGCTGGATCACAGCGCGCTCAGAGCCAATACTCTGGTAAATATGGCTTCGCTGAATTACGCTATGGGTGATCACATTGAAGCTCAAAAATACACCCAACGACTGACTAATATCGGGGTTATCTCTCCCCGGGTTTTGTTGTTAAGGGCGCTGGTTGAGTTAAAGCTGGGCAATACCGCCCAGTCAAAAAAATATGGCACCACCTTGTTATCCCGGTATGTAAAGTCGCCTGAGGCGTTGGCTTATCTGTCCAACAAGTTTGACAATACTGAGTTTGAGCGGCTGCGTAAGGGTTATTTAAAACATCAGTATAAGCAGTTTAAAGCCACACAAAAAAGCAATAACCTTAGTACTTCAACAAACGTTAAAAAGACCCTTAAGTCGAAGCCGACTGAGAGTCAATTAACGGCCAGAGCTATACCGAAGTCTATACAACAGCCAACCCCAAAAGTAACACCGGCTGTCGGTGCTAATGAGAGCGCTAATACACTTGATATTAATGTGGTTAAACCTCACTCATTACCTCAAGAGGTAATGGTCGAGCGAAACACTGGTGGGGCGACATTAACCCAATTAGTTGCCACCCAACCTGAGATTGTTGGGGCTGGTAATTCACCGCTGCAGCCTACTGAACCAATGACCACTTCTTCATCCACGCCAGATAAGCCAGTTGTCGCAACAATTGACCATCGTGTGAGTGCGAATGATAAAGTACTTGATGCTAAAGTCATCAATAAATCGGTTGAAACGGCTAAAAGCCGCAGTAAAGGCATTAAAGTGTCTTTTCATGTGGTTAAAAAAGGCGAGTATCTGTATGATATTTCTGTTAAATATAACATCAGGCTCGAACGGCTGCTGCAATGGAACAATTTGTCCAAATCGGATCGGTTAGTCGTTGACCAAAAAGTTTACCTCGACAATCCCAATAGTTACCATATTGTTGAGCAAGGCGATACCTTGTATGGTATTTCGCTTAAGTATAATATTTTGTTGAAAAGATTATTGCAGTGGAATGATCTGGATAACAAATCCCGGCTCAATCTGGGCCGAAAAATCTATATAAAGAACCCAAAAACCTAATGAAACAGCAAGTGGCTATGACCGAAGAAACATTAGAAAACGCAGAAGTACTTACTCCGGGGTTTATGCTCAGCGAAGCTCGGGTGTCGTTGCGGTTGACACCGCTGGATATTGCCAAAAAACTCAATCTGCGGGAGGCGTTGATCCTCGCGATTGAAGAAAATGAATATGATGAAATGACGTCAGTGACGTTTACCCGTGGTTACCTTAAAGCTTATGCCAAACTGGTTCGAGTGAGTCAAGACGATATTTTGGCGGCATTTGAATATTGGAATAACGCCGAGCAGCAGCAACTGCAAATGCAAAGTTTTTCTCAAGATGCCAAACAACGGGCATTGGATAATCGTTGGTTAATTTTCAGTTATCTGGTGGTTTTTGTTATTTTGGTGCTGGTTGTTGTTTACTGGTTTCAGCGCAATGAAAGCGACAGTGATGTTGATAAAGCGCCGGTGATCAACACTCAAGTCAGTTCGCCACAAACTACCACCGTCGCTAAGCAACAAAACGAAACGATTGTTAGCGATCAGCAATCAGATACCGGGGAAGAAGGTTCTCCGGGTGTTAGTACATTACAAAGTAATGAACAAAGCGACCCTGCCATTGAAGCGGCTACCATTACTAGTGTGGGTGATCGTGTGAGTAATCGTGCGGGGTTAAGTGATGCTACTGCTGAACAAAAACCTCAAAGCACTTCACCTCAAGATCGGGTTGCACAACAAAGAGCCGCTGCTGAGCAAGAACAAATCGCTGCCAGTACCGAGCTGGATCATCAAATCGCAGCCCAACTTGGTACGCAGGAGGCAGAAGGTGGGCCGGGAAAGTCGCATCTTGAATTACGCTTTAGCGATAGCTGCTGGATCAATATTGCCGATGCCAATGGCGAGCGTATTGCGATAGGGACTAAGGTCCGGGGTCACCTGACCAGTGTTTACGCTCTGGCCCCTTTTACTATTAAGTTAGGTAAACCCGATGTGGTGAGTATCTGGCTTGATGGTGAACAACAAACGATCCCTTATTACCCCAAAGGCCGTATCGCTAATTTCCAGTTGGCTGCTAAAACGACTGACAACTAAGCTAAACAACCGATACTGAATTAACTGAACAAAAGATGAGCTGATATGTTTGCACAATCTCCTATTACCCGCCGAAAATCCACGCGTATCATGGTTGGCAATGTGCCTGTTGGTGATGGTGCTCCCATTGCTGTCCAGTCAATGACCAACACCGACACTTGTGATGTAGCCGCAACTGTGGCTCAAATCGAAGCTATTCAACGGGTTGGTGCCGATATAGTGCGGGTCTCAGTCCCCACCATGGATGCCGCCGAGGCATTTAAACAAATCAAACTGCAAACCACTATTCCGCTGGTAGCTGATATTCATTTTGATTATCGTATTGCCCTTAAAGTGGCCGAATATGGGGTTGATTGCTTGCGTATCAACCCAGGCAACATTGGTAATGAAAGCCGAATTCGTTCGGTGGTTGATGCTGCTCGTCATCACAATATTCCTATCCGTATAGGGGTCAATGGCGGCTCGCTCGAAAAAGATATTCAGGAAAAGTATTCAGAGCCAAATCCTGAGGCATTGCTTGAATCAGCTATGCGTCATGTTGATATTCTTGACCGACTTAATTTCGATCAGTTTAAAGTCAGTGTTAAGGCTTCTGATGTGTTTTTGGCTGTGGGGGCTTACCGCTTACTGGCTAAACAAATCATTCAACCACTGCATTTAGGGATTACTGAAGCCGGCGGGTTTCGTGCCGGCGCCGTAAAATCATCGGTTGGGCTAGGCATGTTATTGGCTGAGGGCATTGGTGATACTTTGCGTATTTCGCTGGCAGCCGATCCGGTAGAAGAAATTAAAGTCGGTTTTGATATCCTCAACTCATTACATATCCGCTCTCGGGGGATCAACTTTATTGCTTGTCCGAGCTGCTCCAGACAAGAGTTTGATGTGGTTAAAACAATGAATCAGCTCGAACAACAACTCGAAGATGTGATTGAGCCGATGACCGTATCAGTTATTGGCTGTGTGGTTAATGGACCAGGCGAGGCACTGACCTCTGACTTAGGTGTTGCCGGAGCGAATCGTCGCAGTGGTTTGTATATCAATGGCGAGCGCCAAAAACTGCGTATCGACAACAATGATGTAGCTGGACAACTAGAGCAACAAATCCGCGACTTTCTCGCTAAACGAGCAGCAAACCCGCCAATTGCCATCAAACAAATCGACTAGATAGGCAATAGGTCGGATCTAGTGATGTAACTATAAGATCTTGTATATATTGAGACTTTTAGTTTTGGATTCAATTGAACTTTGTGGTGAAAGTGCTTTTGATCTTGATTATTTTATTATGCTCCTTAATCGGGTTATTCGATGCGCCCAGGAGCTTGGTAATTTGCAGGTTTACGTCAGCCATTAAAATGCCTATACTACTGGGCTATTTTTTAATCCTGTCAGGCCGCTTATTCGGCGGGTTCTGATCACAACCTATTTGATGGTATCTTTGTGGCGAAATCTATTCAGGCAATTCGTGGTATGAACGACTGTCTGCCGAGTGAAACTCCGGCGTGGCAAATGGTTGAAACGGTGATCCGTGATACGGTAGCCGCTTATGGTTATTCTGAAATTCGATTTCCGATTGTTGAATCTACGGATTTATTCAAACGCTCTATCGGTGAAGTCACCGATATTGTCGAAAAAGAAATGTATACCTTTGCTGATCGTAACGGCGATAGCCTGACTTTACGACCCGAAGGTACTGCCTGTTGTGTGCGGGCAGGTAATCAACATGGTTTATTGTATAACCAGGAACAACGGCTGTGGTATATGGGACCAATGTTCCGTCACGAAAGACCGCAAAAAGGCCGTTATCGTCAGTTTAATCAATTTGGCCTGGAAGCGTTTGGCATTGAATCGGCAGATATCGACGCCGAGGTCATCATCCTCTCGGCCAGAATGTGGAAAAAACTGGGTATATCCGAGCATGTTCGTCTCGAAATCAATACCCTTGGCTCCAGTGAAGATCGTGCTACCTATCGTGAAGCCCTGATTGCGTTTCTTGAAACGCACAAAGATGCGCTGGACGAAGACTCTAAACGGCGTATGTACACTAATCCATTACGGGTACTTGACACCAAAAATCAGGATGTTCAGGCATTACTGAGCGATGCGCCAAAGCTGTCTGAACACATGGGTGACGAGTCCAAACAACATTTTTCAGATTTATGTGAACGATTGGACGAAAATGGCATCAAATACCAGGTTAACGAAAAGCTGGTGCGTGGTTTGGACTATTATAACCGCACTGTTTTTGAGTGGATCACTGATTCATTAGGCGCACAGGGTACCGTTTGTGCTGGTGGTCGTTATGATGGGCTGGTTGAACAATTGGGTGGCAAAGGGTCGCCTGCAGTCGGTTTTGCCATGGGTCTGGAGCGTTTGGTGTTGATGTTACAATCACTGGTGCTTGATAAACCCGATCATGGTTTGATCAGAGCCAGTGTTGATGTTTATTTCGCTGCATTTGGCCGAGCGGCTGAATTTGAAGCAGTAAAAATTGCCGAGCAATTACGTGAAGCCATACCTGGGTTGCGTATTGTTAATCACTGCGGTGGCGGTGGCATGAAAAAACAAATGAAAAAAGCTGACAAAAGTGGTGCCAAAGTGGCGTTGATCCTCGGGGAAGACGAACTGGCTCAAAATGTTGTTGCATTAAAAGACTTACGCGAGCGCAAAGAACAACAATTATTATCACCTGCAGAGCTTGAAGCTGTGCTGGCGGATTTGACTTAAAGCCTGACCACCTCAGTGGGCAGCACGTTTTAATAAAGAGGACCGGATGGACATTTATTCTACTGAAGAAGAACAAGAAGAAGCAATTAAAAAGGCCATAAAAGACAATTGGCTGACGGTTGTCGTTGGTGCTGCGATTGGCTTGAGTGCTGTTTATGGCTGGCGTTATTACGATGCTTCTGTGGTGGCCACCAAAGAAGCTGATTCAGATGCCTACGCGGTTATTTTTGAAAAAGCCGGTAAAGACAGCGAAGATATCGTTGCCTTGTCAAAGCAATATATCTCTGAGCATGACAACAAATCATACACAGTGATGATGGCATTATTGGCCGCTAAAGAAGCGGTTAATAAAAAAGATTTAAAAGAAGCGGGTAGTCAGTTGCAGTGGGCCGCTGATAACGCCACCCAAGATAGTCTTAAAGGGGTGATCTTGTTGCGTTTGGCGCGGGTTCAGGCTGAACAAGAACAGTATAGCGAAGCACTGGCAACCTTAGGGCAAAAAATGCCTGAGTCATTTGACGCCAAAGCTCAGGAGCTTAAAGGTGATGTTTACCTGCGTCAGGGCGAACGTTCGCAGGCTCGTACTGCTTATCAGGCATCGGCTGATGACGGTGGTCTTGAGGGCAACAGTGGTTTGCAATTGAAAATTGATGATTTGACAGAAGCTGTTCCAGCTAACTAATGTGTGTTGTTGTGTCGAACCCTCGAAGTATGGACTATCAAGGTGTCGACCAAAATGAACATAGTTTCTACTTGATAAATGTCGGGACTGATATTTATTAATGGCAGTATTAGCACTTTTAGTGGTTTAGCAGGGGTATTTTGTGAAGTTATTTAGTTCAATATCATTGATTGTAGCGCTTGGACTGGGATTGGCCGGATGTTCTTCTTCTGATGAAGAGAATATCGTCGTTGCTGAATTGACCGACATTGACGCCAAGTTTGAAGCGAAAGTTCAATGGCAAAAGCAAGTAGGTAATGGGGTTAGTGGTCATTTCTCACGACTGACACCGGTATTAAACCGGGATACCATCTATGCTGCGAGCCGCGAAGGCATCGTATCGGCGTTTGATTTTGCCAGTGGCGAAAAAAAATGGTCGGTTGATATTCGTAAATCTGATACCGATTATTTCAGTGCTTTATTTTCTGAGCAAGAGTCAGGACGGGTTTCGGGCGGTTTAACCGTTGCTTATGGCAAGTTGTATTTAGGCACTGAAAACGGCGAAGTTATTGCCCTGGATATTGCGGATGGTAAAACATTATGGCGTAAACAAGTTAAAGGTGAAGTTATCGCCCCTCCTGCTTCTGGTGAAGGATTGATTATTGTTAACACCGGTGCTGGTTATCTGGTGGCGTTACACCCTGACAGCGGCGAAATGCGCTGGGAGTACGAACAAGAAGTTCCACCTTTGACATTAC
>JBLHHD010000031.1:0-12777 GCA_047614605.1 Alteromonadaceae bacterium | reverse complement strand
TTAAAGTACTCGGTCCTCACCCTTCTTCATACCGGGCGTTGCCACAGCTGGCGTTTAATAACCGTGCACCTTATCAATATGGGGCATTTGACTTGAATTGGTTTGGTGAAGTCAGTCATTTTGCCAGCTCAGATGCCGATATCAGCCGGGCCAACCGCTTTCATTTTGAACCATCGGTTTCGCTTAACTATGTTTCACCGGCGCTGAGTTTAAGCAGTGAATTATCACTGCTGCAAACTAACTATGACCAAACCTATCAAGACACTTCGCAAACAAGAGACAACAGTTTGTCGCGAACGTTGCCCAAATTTCGTTTTCACTCGTTGGTCAATTTTGAACGTCCCTCAGACTGGCTGGGCAAAGATGGCTTGCTAACGTTTGAACCGCAAATGCAATACCTGTATATCCCCGAGAAAAATCAGGACCAAATTGGTTTATTTGACAGCACTCGCTTGCAGGATGATTATTACGGGCTGTTTCGTGACAACCGCTTTAGTGGATTAGATCGAATTGCCGATGCCAATCAGATAACTGTCGGTGCCACCACTCGCTTTTTCGACCAGAAAAATAACGAAATTTTTCACCTCAGTCTTGGTCAGATTTTTTACTTTGACAAAATCCGCACGTTATTTACCCCCAATGATAGTCGTATCAACGGCTCAAAATCCGAATTAGCTGGTGATATCTTTATGCGTTGGTCCAAACGCTGGGATCTCAATGCCAACGTGCAATATGACGATGACACCGAGAAATTAACCAAAAGTAACGTCAGCTTAAACTACCGGGGTGATAATTTTACCCAGGCACAATTGAACCATCGCTATACCCGTTCGGTCTCAGGTAGTAAGATTGAGCAAGTCGGCTTTATGACCAGCATTGAAATTGCCAAAAATTGGCAGTTTGTTGGCGGTTATCACCGCGATTTGACCAATCATCGCAGCATTGACAGCTATGCAGGTATTCAGTACGAATCTTGCTGTTGGGCGATACGTCTGGTATCTACCCGCAATATTAATACCAATTTAGAGCAGTTGACACAAACTACTTCCGGTTTCCCCAGCAGTTTTGACAGTGGTATCGCTTTGCAATTTGTCATCAAAGGCATTAACGGCAGCGGTGGATTTGATATTGGTGACATGCTTGAACAAGGTGCGTTCGGCAAACGCCGCCGCTATTTTTTAAATAACTAAGTGTAGATTTATGAATTTTCGAAAACTGACTACCGCCTTATGGGGCACCTTATTACTATCGAATGTGGCATTAGCTGAATTAAAAACCGTTGATAAAATAGTGGCGATTGTCGACACTGGTGTGGTGATGCAAAGTGAAGTCACCGATAGCATTAACCGGATCAAAAAAAATGCCGCCAAACAAAACCAGCCCATCCCACCAGATGCCAAACTCAAAGAGCAGGTGATTGAACAATTGATCAGCCGCCGCATTCAGTTGCAAATGGCAGCTAACACCGGCTTTAGAGTGGGTGACGCCCAACTTGAGCAATCTATGGAGCAAGTCGCCAGCGCCGAGAACATGAGCGTTGCCCAATTACGTGACAAAATTGTCAGCGAAGGTGACAACTACGAAAAATACCGTGAAGAGTTTAGAGATGAAGTGACCATCAGTGAAATTAAAAATGGTCATGTACGTCGCCGGGTTTACATCAGCCCCCAAGAGGTTGAGGGTTTGCTAAAACTGATTGAAGAACATGGTGGACAAACCGAAGAATACAACGTCGGTCATATTTTACTGGCCCTGCCCTCAAAACCATCAGTGGGTGAGATTGAAGCGGTAAAAATTCAGGCCGAAAAAACCATCGCAGCGCTTAAAGAAGGCAGTGACTTTAAAGAAATGGCTATGACATCATCGTCGGGTTCAAAAGCCCTGCAAGGCGGCGAGCTTGGTTTCATGAGCATCACTGAAATGCCCACTCTGTTTGCCAATGCGGTTAAAGCTCGCAAAAAATCAGCAATTGTCGGTCCTTTACGCTCCGGTGCCGGTTTTCACATTTTAACCATTTTTGATATCAAAGGCCGTCAGGTCGTTGAAATCAACGAAGTACGCTCACGCCATATCTTAATCACACCATCGATTATTTTGAGCGAAGAAAAAGCCAAACAGATGCTTGCCAAACTGACTGAGCAAATTAACAGCGGTGAAAAAACCTTTGGCGAACTGGCTCGTGAATACTCCGAAGATCCGGGCTCAAAATTAAAAGATGGCGAAATGGACTGGACCAACCCGGATGTATTTGTCCCTGCATTTAAAGATAAGGCCAACAGCCTCGAAATTGGTAAAATCAGTAAACCGTTTCGTTCCAGTTTTGGTTGGCATATTCTTGAAATACTTGAACGCAGAGTTCAGGACGCCACCGAAAAGCGTAAAAAAGACATGGCCCATCGCCGCTTGTTCAACCGTAAGTTCAATGAAGAAGCCGAAAACTGGTACCACGAAATTCGTGCCCAGGCCTACGTTGAGATTTTGCCAGAGAAATAACCCCGGAAAAAACCCTATGACCGTATCCATAGCCATTACCCCCGGTGAGCCGGCGGGTATTGGTCCTGATTTAACCATTGCACTGGCCCAGCAAGACTGGTCTGTGCAATTGGTGGTTTGCGCCGATCCGCAATTGTTGCAACAACGAGCCCAAATGCTCTGTTTACCGTTACAATTGCAACTCTATGACAGCAATAAACCCGCCATGCCACAGCAAAAAGGCACCTTAACGGTTGCCCCCTTTAACCTTAGGCAACCAGTTCAGGCCGGTCAGCTAAACGTTGAAAATGCACATTATGTCATTGATACCCTCGATTATGCCTGTGCCAAAAGCAATAGTGGTGAATTTGCCGCGATAGTGACAGGGCCAGTACATAAAGAAATCATCAACGACGCGGGTATTCCTTTTAGTGGTCACACTGAGTTTTTTGCTGAGCAAAGCAACAAAGCCGATGTCGTCATGATGCTCGCAACTGAGGGCCTCAGAGTCGCCCTAGTGACCACTCACCTGCCGTTGTTTGAAGTGCCAAAAGCGATTACCTTTGAACGTGTAACGCATATTATCGAAATACTCAATGCCGATTTGATTAGCAAGTTTGCCATTCAAAAGCCGCGTATCTATGTGTGTGGGCTCAACCCTCACGCTGGTGAAGGCGGTCACTTAGGTAAAGAAGAGATAGAAATCATCATTCCGGCATTGGAAGCCCTACGAGCAAAGGGTTATGACTTGGTTGGTCCCCTGCCTGCCGATACTCTGTTTCAAGCCAAATACCTGGGTGATGCGGATGCCGTATTATCGATGTATCACGATCAGGGGTTGCCGGTATTAAAATACAAAGGATTTGGTCAATCGATGAATATCACTTTAGGGTTGCCGTTTATCAGAACCTCGGTTGATCATGGCACAGCACTCGATTTGGCGGGCCAGGGCATTGCCGACAGTGGCAGTTTTATTTATGCCCTAGAACAGGCGATTGCTATGACAGATGCTATCGCCAGTAAAGATGCTATCGCCAGTAAAAACCCACAAACAGGTCAGTTAGCGGCCCGTTAGCCACAGCGAAAATGATAAAAGAGTGTCACACACCATGAACAAAAAAGTTACACAGGGACACCGGGCACGTAAACGCTTTGGTCAAAACTTTCTTAACGATCCGATTGTTATCGAGCAAATAGTCAGGGCCATTAATCCCCTGCCTAACGATAACCTGATCGAAATAGGCCCGGGCTTAGGGGCCCTCACCGAACCTGTTGCCGAAACAGCTGGTAAACTCACCGTTGTCGAGCTTGACCGTGATTTGGTGCTGCGACTGCAAAACCACCCCGTGCTGGTCGACAAACTGGAGATTCATCAGGCTGATGCCTTAAAATTTGATTTTTTGACCCTGGTCCCACCGGGTGAAAAAATCAAAGTGTTTGGCAACCTGCCCTACAACATTTCAACCCCGTTATTGTTTCACCTGTTCGACTTTAGTGAGCACATTGTCAATATGCACTTTATGCTCCAACAAGAAGTAGTTAACCGTATGGTTGCCGAACCTGGCTCAAAAGCGTTTGGCCGACTAACCGTAATGACCCAATACTTTTGTGATGCAATGCCGGTACTTCAAGTGCCACCAGAATCGTTCAGCCCACCACCAAAGGTCGATTCAGCGGTGATAAGGCTAACGCCAAAGCCGGCGTTACAGCGCACCGCCAAGAGTCTCAAAAGCCTTAATCGGGTTTGTCTTGAAGCCTTTAATCAGCGCCGTAAAACCTTACGTAATTGCCTCAAAAATATCATCCCGGTAGAAGTAATAATACAACTGGGTATTGATCCGACTTTACGTCCTGAGTATTTAACCATCGAAAACTTTATTACATTAGCCAACTGGTTGGCTGACAATCCGGAGGCCATCAATGAACCCAGTTAATCCCCTTGATATAACCGATAGTGTAAGTCCACTCAATTCATTTGACCCTGAGGTGGGTGTTAGTGTTGACACCCGCTATATACAAGAGCAATCTCAGCCCAATGAAGGTCGCTTTTTATTCACCTATAACATCACCATCAGCAATGACAGTGACATACCGCTAACCTTGGTTAAACGTTACTGGTTGATCACCAACTCAGACGACTCCAAAATTGAAGTTAATGGTGATGGCGTCGTTGGCGACCAACCATTAATTGGCCCCGGCCAATCGTACCAATACACCAGTGGAGTGGTACTCAACAGTCAGGTAGGCACTATGCAGGGCCATTATGTGATGGAAAAAAGCAATGGAGAAACCTTCAATGCAACTATCCCCGCCTTTCTGCTATGCGTACCCAACGCGATAAATTAATATGGCCCGCTATTTTGTTGGTGACATTCAGGGGTGTCTTGATGAACTGCTGGTGTTGCTTGAGCAAGTCAACTTTGATGCCAGTCAGGATGAATTGTGGCTGACAGGTGACCTGGTTGCCAGGGGCCCAAAATCACTCGAAACCTTGCGGTTTGTCAAATCGCTGGGTGACAGTGCTAAAACAGTGCTTGGTAATCACGACTTGCATCTAATTGCCACCTACAAGGGAATTAAGCGAGTCAAAGTCAAAGATCGACTTGATGACTTACTCAGGGCACCTGATGCTGATGAACTCATCAACTGGCTAACCCATCAGCCCCTGCTACGCACCACTGGCAATGTAGTGATGACCCACGCTGGCATATCTCCACAATGGACTATTCAACAGGCGATAACACTGGCAACCCAAGCGCAAGCGATATTGCAAAGCAGTCAGTGCTACGACTACCTTGCCAATATGTACCAAAATACCCCAAGCCACTGGTCCGATGACCTTGAAGGATATGCTCGTTTTCGCTATATCGTTAACACCCTAACCCGAATGCGCTTTTGTTTTGCTGATGGCGAACTCGAATTTGACAACAAATGCGCACCAGACGAATGTAACGATGAAAAGCTCCTCCCGTGGTTTTCATTTAACAACCCCGACTGGTCGGCCACTAAAATCATCTTCGGCCATTGGGCATCACTAATGGGTAAAACCAGCGGGCCCGACATCATTGCCTTAGATACCGGTTGTGTCTGGGGCAATAAAATGACATTGCTACATCTTGAAGAAAACACGCTGTACACAACCAAGGCTATTATCTGAAATCACCTTGACGGTGTTCCCAAATAGGCTTTTCAAAGCTGTTAAATCAACGATAAATAAAATAAAATTGTCTAAACTCAAGCTGATACGATAGACTTAAAAGAGCTTAAGCAAGAACTAAGCACTTCAGTCAGGCGGCAGGAGCTAAGCAATCATCAGTTAACAGTCAGCACAGGAATCTTTATGAATTTTACCGTCGCGAACCGTATCAGATTTGGCTTTTTAGTTATCACTGTGATCCTGATTGCCACCGGCATTGCCTCAATAGCAGGTCTTTCAAGCATCAGCCGCTCAACCGAGCAAGTCAAAAGTATCTCCATCCCAGCACTAACCCATAGTGCACAACTGCAAGTCCAGTTTGTGAAAATGAGCGAAAATGCCCTCGAAGATTTCTATACCTATGATTTAGGCGCACTGGCTGACGTCGAACAACGATTTAACCAAAACAATCAGCTATTTATCAGTGAAACCGCTAAACTTAAAGCCAAAATCAGCCAAAACCCACTGTTGTCATCGGCATTAAAAACAGTGCTCGGTTCCAGTGAATCATTTGTTGCGAATGTCGCCGAGCTATTTACGGCCCATAGCAACCAGCTAACCCTTGAAGCATCAATCAAAACCCAACTGGAGTCACTCGAAGAAGCGGTTGATGATGCCACGTCCCAAGCGTTGGATTTAGCCGACCTTGATGGCGTCAGTGACAGTGCAATTTCCGCTGCTGCGGGAATAGAAGGCGGTTTGGGCTCACTCATCGAATTAGCCCACGATTTAGCAACCACCGACAGCCTTGATACCGTATCCACTCTGGAAACAGAGGTTAACTCAGCGATTAGTGGACTGAAGACCAAAGTCAGTACGATTGAGGGCGGAGTCACCAGCGATGATGCCAAAGAAATGGCCGCAGCACTGGCAACGAATATCGTCACAATCAGTGCCATAGCCAACGGTGCCAGCTCCATAGTCAATAACAAGCAAGGCAGCCTTAAAGCTCTGCTACAAGCTAAAAACGCGCTTGACCAGGCACAACAAAATAAAGATACCGGTGTCGAACAGCTTAACAAGTTATTTACCCAGGCAAAACGGGTTGCCGATGACAATCAACAAGCGGTTAGTGATCAAGTGAGTAATGGTCAATTTATCTCTATGCTGGTGATGATTATATCACTGATCTTTGCCTTTGGTATTAGCTTAACCACCGTGCGCAGTATTATCAAACCACTCAAAGAAGTTAACAGTATGCTTAATATCGTGGCCTCCGGTGATTTAACTCAGCACCTTAACGACGAAAAAGACGATGAGTTTGGTGAATTGGCTAAAAACTGTAACTCGCTGATTGGTAACCTAAGAGAGCTAATTCGCGGCATTATTTCACGCTCAACCCAGTTAGCCGCCGCCTCAGAAGAAACCTCGGCAATCACCACCCAAACCACTCAGGCCATTCAGGACCAACGCTCTCAAATGGAACAGGCGGCCACCGCGACAACTCAAATGAGCAGCACCTCACAATCGGTGATGCACAGTGCCGATGAAGCCCTGACAGAAGTCAAACAGGCAGACAGCGAATCTCAGCGCATTAAGAAAATCGCCCAAGAGAATAAAGCCACCATCGTGAAATTGGCCGATGAAGTTGAAGATGCCTCACGGGTAATCAATAAACTGCATTCAGACAGCGCCTCAATTGGCCGCATTTTGGATGTTATCCGTGGCATTGCTGACCAAACTAATTTATTGGCGCTTAACGCTGCCATTGAAGCCGCCCGTGCTGGTGAGCAAGGTCGTGGTTTTGCGGTAGTGGCCGATGAAGTCCGCTCACTAGCGAGTAAAACCCAGGAATCAACTCAAGAAATTCAGTCGATGATCCAGGTATTACAATCCGGTGCCGAACAAGCGGTAGAAGTCATGGAGCGTGGTAAACAACAAGCAGATAATTGTGTCCGTCAAACCGCGGTTGCCGACCAGGCACTCGAATCAATCACCAATTCTGTCCATCGCACCCATGATAGCAGTGAACAAATATCCCATGCCGCTCAGGAGCAGCATTTGGTTTCCCAACAAATCTCAGAGCGACTTGAATCTATCGTCTTAATTGCCGAGCAAACCGCCTCTGGTGCCGACCAAACGGCTATTTCGAGCCACGAAGTTGCCCGCCTCTCAGAAGAGCTACGTTTATCGGTTGATCAGTTTAAAGTTTAATTTTTAGTCACAATTCGCGGCGCAGAGGCCGCGCCACCCGAATACCTGCAAACTTAACCGTCAAAAGTGCTCTTCAACGGTAACTTCTCCGTCATACCAAATCAGCTTGGGTTTATCATCCCCACGCCAAGTGCTGCTAGCTCGCTCTTTGGGGTAAGCCAAACAGTGAGAAATATAAGTGATCCCATCAATTTGACGATGACGGTTGCGGTGTTGATGACCATAAATATGAATTTGTGAACCAATGGCTTTGATTTGTTCAGCCAGTAAGGTACTCCCGGCTACCCGGGTAAAATTAAACTGTGGCAGCGGATCAACAAAATTTTTCGCTTTGACATAATTGAGCGGCATCATCAGCTCAGCCAAAGGCAAAAAGTGACTAAAACTAACCACTGGCGCATCGTAACGTCGACTGACGTTAGCCTCATTAAGTGCCAAAAAATAGTCAACCACTCGTTGTCCGGGCGCTAAAGACTCCCAACGACAACAGGCGTTATCACTCCAGATATGTTCAGTCTGATCGTCACCGGGTTTGGCTCGATACAAACTGTCATCCCCCTCATGAGCCTTGGTATACCACGAAAACAATGGCACTACCCATAGGGCGCTATTATTCGCATTAAGACGATACGGTTCAGTGTGGACACCTAATTGGAGACATAATTGAATTATCGCTTTAAATTTATCAATCGAATCGCGGTACTGAGTATTTCCGACCCAAAACTCATGATTACCCGGAACGAAAAACACCTCAGCAAAGACACTTTTAAAATGACTCAGCATCACGGTAAGTTTATCGATGTTATCGGTGACATCACCTGAAACAATCAACGCCGCATCTTGGTACTGGGGTAAATCAAGCGCCAACAGATGATCAAAATTACCTTTATAATCAATATGTAAATCAGACAGCGCATACACTTTTATTGTCATTTGAACCTACGACCTCATTTCAATCAAATTCATTAGGAGTTATAGCAGCCTTATCGTTGTTATTATAGTTTTATCCCTCAAGTCAGCATATTAAGCATATAATGACGCATGCAAATTAAACACCTCACCTCCGCCAACTATGCCGATGCTTTTGTTGAGCTTGACCAACTACTCAGTCGCTATCAAGCCATATGGCGCACCTCTCCTTTTACTGAGGATATGCTCGACTGGCAAGCAGACAATCCCCAACTGTATCAGGGTTTGGTGAATTTATCAGACGAGCAATTAGCCCAGTTGGCAGACGAGCAACAACTACTTAAATGGATGAGCCACTATTTACCCGCTCTTGAGATGGCTTCGGGCTGGCAGATAAGCCCATTTGATGGCCTCGTCACTGCCATGCCCAAGTTTGGTGATGTGGGCATTCCCGGACGAAAAAAGCAGCAGATCACCGCTTTTGCATCAGCCGTGCGCCAACAACACAATCACCTGCCACACCAGGGTAAAATTATTGACTGGTGTTCAGGTAAGGGCTTTTTAGCCCGTCAATTGCATTATCTCAGCGGCCAACAAATGACTTGTCTTGAGTATGATAAAACCCTCTGTCAGGCAGGTGTTTTACATGCCACTCAACACCAAAACAACATTCACTTTATCGAACAAGATGTGCTGCAACCAATTAACCGACAAGTGACTGACAACGCAATATTACACACTGCATTACATGCCTGTGGCGATTTACATATCGCCATGATGAAAACGGCCAGTAACACCAATGCACCTCACATTGCCTTATCACCTTGCTGCTATCACCTGACTAAACACCAGCATTACCAACCATTATCAGCCAATGCCCGCCAATCAGCGCTTAAACTTTGTAAGACAGATTTGCGTCTGGCCGTATTGCAAACGGTGACCGCTGGCAATCGGGTCAAACGACTGCGTGAACAGGAGTTGGTGTGGCGCATTGCTTTTGATTTGTTGCAGCGTCAGATCACGGCCAACGAACATTACCTGCCGACACCTTCAATTAATAAAAAGTGGCTGTCGGGCAGTTTTGTTGATTATTGTACTTTTATGGCTGACCAGCAACAGCTGCTTTTACCTGCCTCTTTTGATGTGCCAAAGCTACTAGCGCAAGCACAAATTAAGTTTCAACGAATAATTCGGCTGGAATATGCCCGGCTAGCTTTTCGCCGGGCGATGGAGCATTGGTTGATACTAGACCGCGTGTTGTATCTGCAAGAGCAGGGTTACCGGGTAGAAGTGTGTCAGTTTTGCGATGTGACTATATCGCCACGTAATGCCCTTATTCAGGCTTATACCTCGGCTTAAGCTTGATTAATGACTGGCAATGCCAGAAAAGAACGAACTAAAAACATAATCCCTATCAGCGACATTAGTGTGACAACCCGCGCATAACTTCATTACCGCCGGATCGCTGCCTTTACCACGTAACAAGCTTGTGCCATCAACCGCAAATTGCATATATTCCCAATTGCCGTTGGCCGTGTCATAACCTGCCTCATGCTTTTTCATGATAACCAAGAAGGTTGGATCACCAGGTTTGCCCTGATGAGAGTTAAAACCCTCTTTGGCTAACATAGTCCCTGGTGGGTATTTTTTGTATTTGCTAATCACATTACCCTTCTCATCTTCCTCTTCGTCGACTTCATCATAGTCATCCTGAGAAGTACGTAAATATTCGATATAATTAGCCCGATAAACATCTGAAGACTGATTAACAAAAATAGCGACAAACTGATTCCAGTGCAGTGTCGACAGTTCAAATCCGGACATCCGCAACCATTTTGAACGGTAATCACCATATAAGCCGATATTCTCTTTGCTCACTTTAAACTGACTAATTTTAAAAGGGTGGGCCGCCGCTGGGTGAGAGCTGTGGGCAATACCGCTGTAAATTATAAAAAAGCAGCTGACTAACACCATCAGCAGTGCATTAAACAAAACAATTTTTTTCATTATAATCAATCCCTACTTAAGGTTAGGGTCGCTTTTACTTTACCATTACGTTTAACTTCAACGGTTTTGCTTTCACCCTTTTTCAGCTCAATGGTCAGCTTGTCATATTTTGGCATAATCAAAGTCAGCTGGCTTTTATCGTCAGGTACTTTAGCGATGCTAAACTGATAACTTTTGACCTTCTTGGTAAACTGAAAAGCATGATAAAAACGGCTGTTGATATTGGCGACATAACTGCGCATTTTAGGGTGAATTTTACAACCGATACGGACCAGTGAATCATCAGGCCAGACCATTTTGAGTTTGGTGGAATGACCCGGGGTCATTAACCCCACATCAAACTTAACTTTTTGTTTAGCGTCATTGGCATAGATATTATGATCAAACGTATCAGAGTTACTGAACTTGATAATATCGTTGGGTATACCCACTGCAATTTTTGTGGTGAAGGCTTTGTCTTGTTGATCGATCATCGGCTGCTTTTTATCGCCACCGCTATCACCAATATATAATATGCCAGTAAAAGGCGGTTTTTTAACAAATTCAATTTTGCCCTTAATAGTATCGGCAGTGGCAGTGGTACAGCTGATCAAAAAGGCGGCCAATAATAGCACTTTGGCAGTAAAAACAGATTTCATAATCAAACATTTCCTTACTTTATAATAAACTTATGGGATTGAAGGGCGCTGGACAGTCACCGGATCAGTTAATGCCCCTAAAAAGGCAATCAGATCAAACTTTTCAATTGCACTCAACTGTAAAGGTTTAATTAATTTGTCCAGCGTCATCGACGGGTTGCCCCCTTTATTATAATGGTCAATCACCTCTTCAAGCGACGCAGACGAACCATCATGCATATAAGGCGCGGTCAATAAAGTATTACGCAAACCCGGCGTTTTAAATGCCCCAATCATGTTTTTATCACCGCTTATTTGACTTCTGCCCGGGTCTTTATCGCCGATACCAATGTTATGAAAACTGTCATCGGTAAAATTGACCCCATCATGGCAGGCAGTACAATTACCCTTGCCTTTAAACAACGCCAAGCCGCGAATTTGTGCCGGACTCATGGCCGTTTTATCGCCAGCCAAATAGCGGTCAAAAGGCGAATTATTACTGATGATAGTGCGCTCAAAGGCAGCAAGTGCCCGGCCAAGGGTCTCTTTGGTCAACCCTTCATCGACATAAACCTGATCAAAGGTTTTACGGTAAAAAGGCACTTTTCTAAGCCGAGGTAACAATTCACTTAGCGGCATATTCATTTCGCCAGCAGCCTCAATCGGGCCAAGGGCTTGTTGTTCGAGCGTCTCCATACGGCCATCCCAAAACATCGAACTGGAAAAAGCCAAGTTATACAGGTGTGGCGTATTACGCCCTAAAGTACCGCCCATGGCACCAACACCACCAGCCATACCATCGCCGAAACCCAAATCAGGGTTATGACAACTGGCACAAGATTGGGCTTTATTTACTGATAATCGGTTGTCAAAAAATAACGTTTTGCCAAGACTAATCTCCAGCTGGGTAGGTTCTTCGTCATCGGGATATTCAATATCTTCTACACTGGGAGTACCTAACTTAGCTGCGTTAGCCGTAGTAAATAACACCGCCAGTCCCAATGCTAGTAATAAAGGTAGGGTTTTTTTTGTCATTTTTGAACCATTTTGTTATTTTGTTATTTTGTTATTTTGTTATTTACGTGAAACTAGCCCACTGTCGTATTTTAAGCAAGAAAATTATAGGTTAACGAGCAAAAGATTAACCTATACTATACATTTGCAGATTTGTCCGGCGATGTTGCGATGATAGCTAAGTCACTTCAAAATGCAGGATTGAGTGGGAATTAAAATTGATTTTAGGTAATAAAAGAAAATGCAGGTTTAGTCATTTTATATCAAGCTCATTTAACGCAGCATAAAAAGCGCTTTTAAACCCACCCAAAGGAGCCCTTAAAACTAGTACTTGGCAGTCACTTGGGTATCCGTATAATTTTAAAAAACCTAAACGGGAATAAAAATAAATGCAACTGAGCATTGGTA
>JBLHHD010000030.1:0-12910 GCA_047614605.1 Alteromonadaceae bacterium | reverse complement strand
AAACCACCGGTAAGGGCAAACAGTAATAATCCGCCTAAAAACCAGCGCAGGCTGCGCTTGGAGTTACTACCGCAGCGGTAGATAAACTGACGGATCATTACAAAAAACAGTCTTTAACGGGTTAGTCGTATGTTTAGTCGTATGTTTAGTAGTAAGAGTGCTCACCGGATTGATGCTCGGTGATGTCTTTAACACCGTGTAATTCGCTGTCAAATTTAGCCAGTAACTCTTTTTCGATGCCATCTTTTAATGTCACATCAATCTGGCTGCAACCGTTACAACCGCCGCCAAACTGCAAGATCACTATTTTCTCTTCGGTGATCTCAAGGGCACGAACATTACCACCATGACCCGCTAGTTGTGGGTTGATTTCGGCTTCTATTACGTAGTTAATTCTATCCAGTAACGGGGCATCTTCAGCGACTTTGGACATTTTTGCGTTAGGCGCTTTTAAGGTCAGTTGTGAGCCCATTTTGTCAGTAACAAAATCAATTTCGGCTTCTTCTAAAAACGGCACACTATCGGCATCGATAACGGCATCAAAACCGTTGTAGTTAATGACGATATCATCATCCTCCATTGACTCAGCTGGACAATAAGAGACCCCACATTCAGCTTGACTGGTACCTGGGTTTACAACGAAAACCCGGATGTTGGTTTTGGATTCTTGCTGTTCGAGCAACGTTTTAAAGTGGGCTTGGGCGGTGTCGGAAATGTTGATCATAGCAGGCTCTTTATTACTTGACTAAAATACTAGGTTATAGCGGCAATGATACCCCGAACATTCCCAATGAGCCAGCAAACAAGCAATTTTATTTGGCAATAGCATCAATAATTGTTAGTTTAACAGCTAATTATCCGCGACTTAATGATCCCTTTAAATGCGTTTGCTCACTGCTGTTGTTTTTTGTTTATTTAGTGTACTGTCCAGTGCTACCCCGTTAGATGACTTTTTTGCCGAAAAGGTGACTTTTGACCCAACCATACCCACCCCTGAATCCGTGTTGGGTTATCAGGTAGGCGAGTGGCATGTGCGCCACGATCAATTGGTCAGTTATATGCAATTGCTGGCACAAAAAAGTGATCGAATTAATCTTGAGGTGATAGGGTATAGCCATGAACATCGCCCGTTATTATTGCTCAGTGTCGCTGCGCCGGATAAGTTGAAAAATATTGAAACTCTGCGCAAAAATCACCTGGCCCGCCTGGATAACAAAAACGCAGTGATCAAACCCGATGCCAATGCACCCGCTTTTGTGTGGATGGGTTACAGTGTTCATGGCAATGAAGCCAGTGGTAGTAATGCGGCGTTATTAGTGGCTTATTATCTGGCGGCAGCGCAAGGAGAAAAAATTGAACGGATATTAAATGAGCTGGTCGTGCTGGTTGATCCGAGCCTGAACCCGGACGGATTGAGTCGTTTTGCTCAATGGGCCAATATGCATAAAGGTTCGGTGGCTAACAGCGACCCGAAAAACCGTGAGCATAACGAAGCGTGGCCTAATGGTCGCACCAACCATTACTGGTTTGATTTGAATCGTGACTGGTTGTTATTACAACATCCTGAGTCCCGGGCAAGGGTGGAAAAATTCCATCACTTCAAACCTAATGTTCTGACAGACTTTCATGAAATGGGGGGTAATAGCACGTTCTTTTTTCAACCGGGAATTAACTCCCGTAAAAATCCCTGGACACCAGATGCAAACGTCGATTTAACCCGTAAGATCGCCAACTTTCATGCTAAAAGCTTTGATAAACAAGGCGTGTTGTATTTTACCGAAGAAAGTTTTGATGACTTTTATTATGGCAAGGGTTCTACTTACCCGGATGTAAACGGTAGCGTTGGTATTTTGTTTGAACAAGCCACTGCCAGAGGACACAAACTGCAAACGATTAATGGTGAGCTGACATTTAACCAGGCAATTAAAAACCAGCTCAGCATGTCACTGTCGACTTTTGCAGGCGCTTTGGCGAACCGCGAAGCATTACTGGCTCATCAACGCAAGTTTTACAGCGATTATGGGACACTCGCCGATAAGGATGAACTCAGTGGTTATATCATTTCAGAGGCTTATGATGTAACCCGGCTTGAAAAACTGCTCGAATTATTACAGAGTCACCAAATCAAGGCATATCAGTTGAGTAAAGACTGGAGTATCAACAATCAGCAGTTTGATCAGCATAACAGCTACTATATTCCACTGGAGCAACCTCAGTACCGGCTGATCAAGTCGATATTTAGTCAGCGTAAAAACTTCAATGATAATACCTTTTATGATGTGTCGAGCTGGAATTTGGCTAATGCCTTTAATATTCAGTTTAAGCCCGTTAATCGTTTGTGGGGATTGAAATATGCTGATCAACCCTGGCAAAAAAGCGCTCCAAAAGCACTCAAAAAACTGGACTTGAGCTACGCGTATGCTTTTGCCTGGGATGATCAAAAAGCACCATTATTGTTGCAGCGTTTACTGGCCGATAATATTCAAATCAGAGCCGCTACCCAGGGGTTTACCGCAAAACTGGCAAACGGGCCCGCAGATACCGGTGACAATGGTAAAAGCCAGACCAAAGACTTTACGGCAGGTACTCTAGTGATTAATCGTGGACTGCAAAGTGATGAAAACTGGTTGGCGATATTAAACGAGGCGCAACGTGAGATTGGCTTAAAAATTGATGCGCTTGGTTCTGGGCTGACCAGCAGCGGTATCGATTTGGGCAGCCGTGCGATGGAGCCGATTTACTTACCTAAAGTGTTACTGGTTGGCGGCAAGGGCACCAGTGAGTATGAAGTGGGTGAGGTGTGGCACTTTCTCAATAAACGGCTGGCTTTGGCACCGACAATCGTCGATCAGGACCGTTTGTCGTCTGTTGATTTTTCTGATTACAGTCATATCATTTTAATTTCCTCCGATTATAAAAAAATCGCCGATAAAACCACTGAAAAAATTAAACGCTGGATTAAACGCGGTGGGGTGATCTGGGGCCAGAAAAAAGGGGCTCAGTGGTTGGCAAAAAATGAACTGTTAAAAGTCACTACGGTCAGTGACAAAGAAATGGCCCGACGGTTTGATAAAGAGGGGCTGACGTATGGCGATAAAGATTCACAAGACGCTAACCAGAAAATTGCCGGCGCGATTTTTTTGGTCGATTTGGATTTGTCTCATCCGTTGACCTATGGTTATCATCGTTCCAAACTGCCGGTATTTAAAAATAGTACACTGTTGCTGTTAAAACCTAAACAGCCGTTTATTAGTGTGGGCACCTATGCCCATTCCCCGCAACTGGCCGGTTTTGCCGCTAAGCACAACGTCGATAAAATTGCCGACAGTACTTTTATGATGGCTCACTCTATGGGGGATGGTTTGGTGATTGGGGTTGCCGACAATGTTAACTTTCGCGGTTTTTGGTATGGCACCAGCCGTTTAATGGCTAACAGTTTGTATTTTTCTGGGGCTGTTGAGACAGAGTAACGCCAATGGTCCATACCGAAATGGTGGTGACACCTTGTGCTCGCAGTACCTTACAAGTTTCGTTAACGGTGGCGGCGGTGGTGAGTACGTCATCTATAATGGCAACATGATGGTAATCTTTTGCGCTATAGATAAAGGCATTTTTGATATTGCTCTTGCGGTCTGACTTATTCAGGCCGCTTTGGGCTGTGGTGGGCTTATGTCGCTTTAGGGCATCATTATCTAGTGGCAAGTTTAGTTTGGCGGCAACCACATCAGCGAGTAAACCCGCCTGATTATAACCCCGGCTAAAGCGGCGCAAGCGATGGACGGGCATCGGTAAAATCACTTGTGGCCTTAATGACGGATTTTGTTTGAGTAATATCGCTAAACGTTCACTTAACAAGGTTGCCATCAATTGTGCTACGGCAAAGTTTTCTCTGAACTTCATATCGGCCACCCATTGATTATAAGGCCATTGATAAGGGGCGAGGCTGATTAGCGTATCAAATTGAACACCGCTAATGCCACGGGCAATATCCGGGCGTAACAACAGGTTATCAAACAATGAATAATCAAAGTGGTTAAGGTCACTCTGACAGTAATCACACAGGTTGCTGTGATTATGACTCAGTTGACGACACAGGATACAGCGTTGCGGAAGACAAAGGTGTGTCAGAGCGGTGATTGCCGTTAATAATCTGTCCATGAGTGTTTTCCATTGGTTGGTTGTTTTATCCTTAAAGTAACCGCTTAAAATGAAAAGGCAGTTGATGTATTTATGATAGTCAAAAATTCTGATAATGGTAAACCGCCAATGGTGTTATTACATGGCTGGGGACTCAATAGTGGGGTATGGGATTTTGTTTTGCCCCAACTTGAGCAGTTGTTTGATGTCCATCGTATTGATTTACCGGGTTTTGGCTTTAACAACCATAAGCAATTAGACCGTTATGATTTAATTGGGCTGGCTGAACTGATTGCACCACTGTGTCCTGCTGGCAGCGTATTGGCTGGCTGGTCACTGGGCGGATTGGTGGCAAGTCAGCTGGCGTTACAATATCCAGGGCATTTTTCGTCGTTATGCCTGATTGCCAGCACCCCATGTTTTGTCGAACAAAAGAGCTGGAAGGGGATTAAACCCCAGGTGCTAAATTCATTCGCCAAAGCGTTATGTGATGATAGTGAAAAAACAGTTGCCCGATTTTTGGCCATTCAAGCGATGGGCAGTGCTAGTGCTCGTGAAGATGTTAAGTGGCTTAAGCAGGCGGTAATTACAGGTGGATCGCCAAAGGCAGAGGCATTAAGTGGCGGGCTGGCGATATTACAACAAATTGATTTACGCCCTCAGTTGGCGACATTAACCATTCCCATCAAAGGCATTTATGGGCGACTGGATTCATTGGTAGCGGTTGAGTCGGTAAGTAAACTGGCTGATTCATTGGCTGATTTTGAATACCAAGTATTGCATCAGGCATCTCATGCGCCATTTATTTCTCACCGGGATGAGTTTATTGACGCATTAAAGCAAATGTATTCATTATAGGATATTAATGGGGTAAAACCCTGGCTTATAACCAAATTGAATAAGTCACAGGGATAAAATAGCGTTTTAGGCTAAAAACACACTTTCTTTTTGCTTGGTTATGGTTAATAATTAAACATTGTAGTGGTTTTAATTAATTTGGAGGCAAAGTATGGAAATTGGTTCAGCATTTTCATCCGGCTTACAAGGGTTACAGCAGGCATCAGGGCAATTGAGTGAAGAGGCGATTAACATTAATCGTCAAACGACTCAGCGCCAGAACCAGCAACTACAAAATGAGCAATCTTCGGATCAAGGCACAGAGCAACAAGCCAGTGCGACGCAAGAACAAGCTAAATCACTGGAAAGTTCGATTGTCAGTTTGACAACCGAAAGTCGAAATGCCGAGGCTAATGTCAGGTCGATACAAACCGCTGATGAAGTGCTTGGTAGCATTATTGATGTAAGAGTTTGATGTAAGAGTTTAATTGACAAGTTTGGCAGATTATAAAATTGATTAACGTCCACTTAAAAGGTTACTGATTTAGACAATGAATATTGTTACACCCTACCCTACGAATATTCCCATTAACAACGTTAATATCACGACGGAGTCTGCCCGTCGTGATAACCAATTGCGTGAAGTTATTGCCAAACCTACGGCAAGTGGAGCGGGTGCTGCCGAGCGTGGTGTCGCTTCAGAGCATGATAAAGCCAGACCGGGCCAACAAAATGCCAATAATTTTGAAACCAATCTGAAAAATGCTGAAGATCAGCAAAAAATCGAAGAACGGGGTCAGGGACGTCAAGGCAGTGATCAGGACAAAGAGCAACAAAGCAAAGAGCAACAGGCACAAAAGCAAGTTGCCGATGCCGAGAAACAAGTCGCTCAACAAGATCAAGTTAAGATACGTGAACTAAAAACCCGTGATACCGAGGTCAGAGCACACGAAGCCGCTCATGCTGCTGTTGGTGGTCAGTTTGCTGGTAGCCCCACCTATTCGTTTAAACGTGGTCCAGATGGTACTAATTATGCCGTTGGCGGCGAAGTGTCTATTAGTACATCTGCTGCTGGTGATCCTCAGGCAACTATTGCTAAGATGCAGCAAGTTCGTTCTGCTGCGTTAGCTCCCGCCCAACCGTCAGGGCAAGATCGTAAAGTCGCCGCTTCTGCTACCGCACAACTAACCGAAGCCAAAGGCGCACAAATTAAAGAAACGGCTGATGAAGCCAAAGCTAAAGCCCAAGACACGGCCCAAAAGCAAGAAGTTAAAGCGGCAGAAGAGGCCGAGTCTGCCAAAAAGGTCGCCGATGAGAATAAGCTTAGTTTAGCCAGTAATGGTGGCGACGACAAAAACACCATTGCTATTAATGGCAGAAGCAGTACCAATGCGAACACTGCATTTGGTGAAGTGTTCGGCGTTAGCGGGCGTGGCAATGGTGCCAGTCAAAGCCAGGTTGGCCCAGGATTTATTCCAGCAAGCGACGATAGCCGTGACGACCAGGTAGTTGCCCGAGCTTCTCGCGTACAAAACTTTTATCAAGCCTCTACCAAACCACATCAAAGCGGCTTTTCACAGTTCGCCTGATATTACTTTCTTTTTAGATTAAAAAAAACCCGCACTATGCGGGTTTTCATTACATGGATGTAAGGAATTCGTTATGCCGGGAGCATTATAACGAACATTACATGGATGTAAGGAATTCGTTATGCCGGGAGCATCATAACGAACATCGGATCATTATTACTTCTTCAATTTAGCAAACGCATCGGCAAAGGCATTACCCATCATCGCATTTTGTGGTGCTTTGGCTTTATTACGGTCTTTATTTTGGTTGTTTCTGTTTTGAGGTTTACCCTTGTTGTCACCTCTATTATCACCATTGTTATTTCTCTTATTATCAGTGACCGCTGATTTGCCTTCGCTGTGCTCAGGTTTGTCCGCTGAAGGGGTTGGCAGCTCTTCGTTCATTCTCATGGTCAGATTGATACGTTTACGCTGAACATCCACTTCAAGTACTTTAACTTTGACGATATCACCGGCTTTAACCACTTCTCGTGGGTCGGCAACAAATTGTTCAGACAACGATGAGATATGGACCAAACCATCTTGATGAACACCGATATCAACAAAGGCACCAAAGCTGGCTACGTTGGATACCACACCTTCAAGTATCATGCCGGGGGTTAAATCGTTGATACCTTCGACACCTTCTTTGAAGGTTGCGGTTTTAAACTGTGGTCGAGGGTCCCTGCCGGGTTTATTCAGTTCAGCTAGGATATCTGTAACGGTTGGCAAACCAAAGGTTTGGTCGGTATATTGGGCGGCATCAAGGGTTTTTAATAAGCCACTGTTACCAATCAAATCACTGATGCCCATTTTCTGTTGGTTCAATACCCGTTCTACCACGGCATAACTTTCTGGGTGAACACCTGAGGCATCCAGTAAATTGTCACCCTCAGCTATACGCAAAAATCCGGCGCATTGTTCATAGGCTTTAGGCCCGAGGCGTTTGACTTTTTTTAGCTCTTTGCGATCATTAAAGCGACCATGTTCATCCCGGTAGCTAACGATGTTTTGTGCGAGGGTTTTGTTAAGCCCAGAGACCCGAGCCAGCAAAGGGACAGATGCCATGTTAAGGTTAACCCCAACGGCATTTACACAATCCTCAACTACAGTGCTAAGCATGTTCGCCAGCTGGTTTTGGCTGACATCATGTTGATATTGACCGACGCCAATAGCCTTGGCTTCGATTTTTACCAACTCGGCTTGTGGGTCTTGTAGTCTGCGGGCGATCGATATTGCACCACGGATGGAGACATCCACATCAGGAAATTCATTGGCGGCAAACTCAGAGGCTGAATAAACCGATGCACCCGCTTCGCTGACCATCACTTTGGTCATTTTAAGCTCTGGGGTGGCAGCTATCAATTCGCCAGCGAGCTTGTCAGTTTCTCTTGAAGCAGTACCATTACCAATTGCAATTAACTCTATCTTGAACTGGCGGCACAGATTACCGAGGGTTCTGAGGGCCTTGTCCCAGTGCTTTTGCGGGGCATGAGGGAAGATGGTGCAATGGCTGACAAACTTGCCGGTTTGATCAACGATGGCAACTTTAACCCCGGTACGTAAACCCGGATCCAGACCCATGGTGGTTTTTGCCCCGGCTGGTGCCGCCATTAATACGTCTTTAAGGTTTTTGGCAAAAACGTCGATGGCTTCATTTTCAGCTTTTTCTTTTAACAGACCGAGTTGCTCAGTTTCGAGGTTTATCGCCAGTTTTTTCTTCCAACTGGCCTGCACAGCGGTTTTTAACCACTCGTCGGTGGCTTGTTGGTTAAACTGCAAGTTAAGGTGTGTTTGAATAATGTGGATGGCACTGTCAGATAAAGCGCTTTTTTCTTGTTGAGGATTTGCACCAATTTTAAGGGTTAAAACACCTTCGTTACGGCCTCTGAGCATCGCTAGCGCACGGTGGGAAGGCACCCCTTTTAGTTTTTCGCTGTGATCAAAATAATCACGAAACTTGGCACTGGTTTTTTCCTGTTCTTTGGCTTTGACCACACGACTTAGAACAAAACCTTGCTCAACCAGATGTGTACGCAGCTTGTTAATCAGTGTGGCATCTTCTGCGATGTGTTCTACCAAAATAGATTTAGCCCCTTCAAGGACCTCTTCTACCGTAGCAAAGCCCTTATCGGCATTGATAAACTCAACGGCAGCGTCTTCGGGGATCAAGTCGTTTTGGTTATAGAGGTTATCGCTAAGTGACTGTAAACCCGCTTCAATGGCTATTTGTCCTTTGGTACGCCTTTTAGGCCTATAGGGCAGATAGATGTCTTCGAGCACGGTTTTGCTGTCGGCGCTGCTGATTTGGGCGCTAAGACTGGCAGTTAATTTGCCTTGCTCTTCAATGGAGTTGAGGATCACCGCCCGGCGTTCTTCCAGTTCACGGATATAACCCAAACGTTGTTCGAGCTTGCGTAATTGGGTGTCATCTAAACCGCCAGTGGCTTCTTTTCGATAACGAGCAATGAAGGGGACTGTTGAACCTTCATCAAGCAGTGCTATGGCACTTTGAACCTGTTTTTGTTCTGCACTTAATTCGGTGGCTAGTTGTTGAACAATTTTTAACATGCAGCGAAACCTTTTAACGGCATTTGAATATTAAATAATCCATATAGATGGTAGCCCTGAGGCGTAATTTCAAGGCCGTTTATTATGAAATTAAATTTTTCGATGGGCTTTGGTGTCAGTTAGTCGCCAAATGGTTGATACTGAATCCGATTAATAAACCATAATTTGATGCCTGAGGGGGTGCTGACACTGACCTCATCACCAACCTCTTTGCCAATCAGGGCTCGGGCTACGGGGGAGTTTATGGTGATATAGTGTTTTTTGGTATCAATTTCATCGGTGCCAACAATACGGTAATGGACAATTTCAGCTGCTTCATTTTCTAGTTCGACATAAGCGCCAAAAAAAACGTTGCCATCTTGCTCGGGCGAATAGTCAACAATCTTTAGGTCTTCGAGACGTTTGACTAAAAAGCGCACTCTGCGGTCAATCGATCGTAACTCTCGTTTACCTTCTTTATATTCGGCATTTTCGCTGCGATCGCCTAGTGCCGCCGCTTCGGTAACGGCTTGAGTCACCTCAGGGCGTTTGACTTTCCAGAGAAATTTAAGTTCTTCATCCAGTTTGTACCAGCCGGGGCGAGTAATGAGATTTATTTTCATCGATTGACTGTCTTAGGGTTACAAGTTCGGCGTTATTTTATGGTAATTAGTCGGTTTACTCAATATGCGCGAGTTGATCCGTTATTTTCCAGTTCTTTTTTGCGGATTTCTCGGGGCGTTTTTGGGATAGAGGGCTATACTTGGGTATTGTTTTTGTGTTTAAAAGTGGCAAGGGCAAATGTTGAATATTATTGAACTGGTGATATTGTTTTTACTGGTAGCGATTTGTCTGTTTAATATTTTGCGCGCTTATTTTTATATTTTTCAACTGGTTGCTGATCCAGCTTATAGAACGCGATACAAAGCTTCACACCAAACTTCCCGTAAAACTTCATACAAAACCGTCAACCAACCCCCCCATAAAACTCCCCATAACACTCCTCATAATACTTGGCATAAACGTCTGACAGTAGAAAAGGCGTGTGAGCTGTTGCATTCGTTACCTCCTCAACTGCTACTGCCTTTACTTCCAGCTCCTTTACCTCCACCCCATTTACTCCCACCTTGGTTACTTGTGGCCCCTTTACCTCCTGAGGCTTTACCGGTTGAGGAAAGTACAACTACTTACCTGACCTACTCAACCCTGGATTTAGAAGCACCCGATAGACAAGACTGGAATTTAAGTTATTTGATCTTGATTGTTGAAGATAGCAGTCATATTCAGTTACCACTTCAGTCACTATTGCAGGATCGTTTTCATTGCCATACCGTTAGTAGTGGTTTGCATGGGATTGCTTGGATTCAGGAAAACCTGCCGGACCTGATTATTTGTGATGCCTTGCTTAAAAAGATGGATGGTTATGAGGTTATTCACCTGTTTAAAAATCACTATACGAGTGCTCATATTCCGATCATTATCTTAAGCGATACGTTGTGCAGTGCTGCTCATCAAGGTCGCGGTTTTATAAAAGCAGACCGCTTAATCAACAAACCCGTTGACCCTCAAAACCTGATCACTTGTATTAATTATATGGCGGGAGTGAGTGAACATTTACGCCGTCAGTTTAGTCGGGAGTTTGGCTGTGGGGGGGATAAACCCATGTCAGACAGCCCCAGACCTGCGGCTTCTTCGTTAACGGAGTTGCCCCATGATCAGTTGCTCAGACAGCGCTTTGTCGACAAAGTGAATTGGGAGCTTCATCATCATTATTTTGATGCGGGTTACAATGTGGACGCCTTTGCCCGGGATATGGCGCTGAGCCGACGCCAGCTAAGTCGTAAAATGGCGATTATTATGCAAGTGAGTCCGGCAGCTTTCATTCGTGACTTTCGACTGAGAAAAGCCGCTGTCTTACTTCGCCAAGGCCTGCCTTCGGCCCAGGTGGCAGCTGATGTGGGTTTTTTATCCCATTCACACTTCGGTCAGTGTTTTAAAAATAAATACCAACGTGTGCCTTCACAGTATTTTCAGGCGTTACAATCTAGCGGGTAAACAATTTGTAACAGCAATTGTGTCGCTGTGCTATTGCTTTTGTTCATTAATAGCTTATATTTATACAGATAAGATAGGGTCATAAGAGCAGCTATAATGGGAAAAGAAACAACCAAAATACTCGTTGTCGATGATGATATGCGTTTACGCAGTTTACTGGAACGTTATTTGGTAGAACAAGGGTACATTGTCCGCTCGGCGGCTAATTCGGAGCAAATGGATCGCTTGTTAGAACGTGAAAATTTTCATATGATCGTGCTTGATTTAATGTTACCCGGTGAAGATGGTCTGACCATTTGTCGTCGTTTGCGCCAAAAAGAAAATAATATTCCTATCGTGATGCTAACGGCCAAAGGTGATGAAGTTGATCGGATTATTGGTCTAGAAATGGGCGCGGATGATTATTTACCTAAACCATTTAACCCGCGCGAATTACTGGCAAGGATCAAAGCGGTATTACGACGTAAAACCGCTAATGTGCCCGGTGCTCCTTCAACGGATGAGTCAATGGTGACATTTTCTACTTACAGCCTTAATTTGGCTACCCGGGAAATGAAAAATGGCGACAAACCAATGCCATTGACCAGTGGCGAATTTGCAGTATTAAAAGCGCTGGTGACTCATGCTAGAGAGCCATTATCGCGTGATAAATTAATGAACCTGGCCCGAGGACGGGATTACAGTGCATTAGAAAGAAGTATTGACGTGCAGGTATCCCGGTTACGTAGGATGTTAGAGGATGATCCGGCTAATCCTCGTTATATTCAGACGGTATGGGGGCTTGGTTACGTCTTTGTGCCCGACGGTTCAGCCGTTTAGGGATTGGCCGTTTAATGCGATTATTACCCCGCAGTGCCTTTGGACAAACGGTATTTCTGGTTGGTGTGTTATTGTTCATCAATCAGGTCTTCTCCTACATGACGGTGATGGCTTATGTCGTTAAGCCTAACTATCAGCAAATCATTCATTTACTCGCCAAGCAAGTTAAAGTGGTTTTTTTGGACGTGGATCTTAAAGATCCGCGTTTGAATGAACAGCTCGGTCTGCGCTTTTTTGAAGCCACCGGTATCGAAGTGCTCAGTCACTCTGAGGCGATGCTTCAGGGGGTTAATAAACTGCCTTTTTACTGGGTATTAACCGCCGAGATGTCCAAACAGCTTGGTGGTGATGCTGAGGTGAGGGTATCTCAGGGTAAAGAGTATATTTTTTGGATCAAACCGCCCAATGAAATGCTGCCACCGAGTATGTCGGATTATTGGGTGAAAGTGCCGTTTGATGATCTTGATGAATCTGATTTTTCGCTGTTGAGTGTTTATTTGGTGGTGATTGGGGTGCTCAGCGTGATTGGTAGCTGGATGTTTATTCGGCGTCTGAATAAACCCTTGCGGCAATTGCAAAACGCTGCAGAGCTGGTGGGTAGTGGTGAGTTTCCTGAGCCTTTGCAAGAGCAAGGAACGATTGAAATAGAGCTGGTGATCAGAGCATTTAATCATATGTCGACGGGAATTCAGGAGTTTGACAAGGACAGGGCATTGTTAATGGCCGGCGTTTCCCATGATTTACGCACACCACTGACACGCATACGACTAGCGACAGAGATGATGTCGCATACCGAAGATTATCTTAAAGATGGTATTGTCGCTGATATTAACGATATGAATGCGATCATTGATCAGTTTATGGATTATATTCGTCATCACCGTCAAGAAGACTTGGAGCTTGATGATTTAAATACGGTGATCAGCGAAGTGGTTATGGCAGAG
>JBLHHD010000029.1:0-13020 GCA_047614605.1 Alteromonadaceae bacterium | reverse complement strand
GACCGTTGGCAGGGATCACCACATCAGTTACTTCGCTCATCGACATCATGCCATCAACTGGTTTCATTTCATGAATTTCAACGCTTTTAAACTGCTCAGAAGAGATTTTAAGCAGGTTTAAATCGGCAGATCCGACATTAATCAAGGTAAAATAACCCGCGTTAACCGTATCGGTTGGGTGCGCTTCACGTACCCACGCATTCATTACCGCAACCGAATCACCAGTCGTTTTACGCTTTTTGGCTTTGGCAGTGATCATCGTTTTGATGCCTTTACCTTTGCCCGCTTTAGCAATGTCAACCGCTTCGCTTTCCTCAGCAATGTAACCAATCAAGTCTCTGGCTTCAAGCTGATTTAAGCGCATGTTAGGCATAGCCACATTGTTATATTTAGCAAATAACTCCAGCGCAATCGGATCTTTGTTTTTCAACATTTGATCCGGTGCCCGCAACCAGTTAAGCAACCAGCGCGGTTCACGACGCTTGCCTACATCTTTAAGGTCTGGACCCAGTGCTCCGGCCAATTCTTTACCCGTCACCGTATGACACGTCGCGCAACGAGTACGGAACAATTGCTCGCCTTTAGAGATAGCTCGCAATTCAGGGGCATTAGCATAAGTATCAGTATCTTCTTTGGGTGGCGCTTTCCAGCCTTGCAACCAGTTACCTAATTGTTCAGCCAATACATGAGGGTTTTCAAACGGTGAACGTTTCATCCACTGACCGGTCGCCTGATTACCAATGATCATGCTGACATTGTGGTTATTCGAATCATCTTGAATCTCTTCAATATACAAACCCAGTTTACGGCGAATATTGATGATCTCTTCTTTGTCACCCGTCAAAAATTGCCATTTGGCGCCAAACTTGGCTTTGTAGCGTTTTAACACCTCTGGGGTGTCTACCTCTGGATCGATGGTAATAGAATAGATATGAACATCTTTGCCTATTCTGTCACCCATAATTTTTTGCACTTGTGCCAATTGCGCGGTCTCTAGCGGACAGGTGTCCGGGCAGGTGGTATAAATAAAGTTAATCGCAACCACTTTGTCTTTGATTAAATCATCGAAAAATTTGACCTCTTTACCGTCATCGGTAATGAGTGTTGGATTAGGAAAGTAGTCTGCACCCCATCGCGACTTTGCAGCCAAACCATCGGCACTGATCAATAACATCATAAAAGCTGTCGCCAGCATAAGCTTCATTCGCATACTACATCTCATATTAATTGCAAAAGTGAATTAAAAAAGGCCCGCAGTGAGTAAAAACACCCTCACTGCGGACCACTTTTTTACATTGGATTAATACCCTAACATGGTATTTAAGTCCCAGCTAGTGCCGGGACTGTGGTAAAGACAGGCAAGCCTGACTTACCACTAACAGGTTAGTTTATTTCAATGAATTACGTACAGCGTGAATAGTACCATCCAGCGTAATTGGTGTTGGACAGTTAACAACATGCACAGCATTCAAAGTGTCGAAGGAATAATTGTTACTGCCCATGTTAGGCGGCGGCGGTACTTCAACGATTTCAAGCTTACCAGCAGCACGTAGCTCCTTAAGGCGATCAAGCGATTTAACCACCTCTGTCGCTGGCTCTAACCAGTGAGCAAAACCGACATGCCACATTGGACTATAGTCCTGTGCTGGCATAAAGTACGATGGAATACCAATTTGACCACCGAAAGGTCCACCACCAGCTAAACCAAAGCCATCAGCAGGTGTTGGCGGGTAAGATGGACGCATTGGCTCAGGCGGCACGAACTGAACTAGAGGAACAGCAACACTACCCAAATGTTCGTGTTTGTTTACTGCAATAACACCCATATTATTAGCCGGACCCGCAGGCCATGCATCAACTACGATGTAATAAGGCAGATAATCGCCCCCCTCAGACCATGCTTTATGTAGCTTCATACTAACAGTAGGCACTTCACTGGTAGTATCTATAGCCACTGCGTGTCCTGACTGATTATAGTCGCCCCAAGCATTACCATTATACGTACATGAAGTGTTCGCTGGGAAGTCTGGGAAACTGTTACATGATTGATCTATACGCAAGTGCTCCCAAGGCAGTTCACCCCAACTGACAAAGAAGGCATTGATAACAACGTCTTTGCCATTAATGGTTACTTTACGTAATGATGTATAATCATTGGTGGTCGTTTGTGGTGGTATACCTTCTGGATTATTTATCCGTGCAGTTATAGGGTTAGGTAAATCACCATGCAAAGTCCATTGGCCATCTACAAAAGTAGCAGGGCTAGTTGCAGCCACCGGTGTAGGTGCTAAAGCGCCAGCCCAGATAATACCCATTTCATCAGCCAATGTTTCATCACTGATACCATGTAATACAAAGAAGACCTCTGTGCTATTACCTTCGCTATCAATGTTAATTCCTTTAGTCAATGGAATAGTGATCACTCCACGTTCATTAGGCATTTCATCAATTGCATCACCGATAGGCTCATCACGGATGTTATCCAGTTCAGTCACTACTGCATTATCAAGCCACTTGAACAGAGGATCCATTACCGGACCCCATTGACCTGTACCGTCACCAGTACGAGCCGTTGGCAAGGCAACGGTATCAACATAAGTTACGCCATCCCAAGAAGGAATCGGTGTAGGCATCATTTTGGTTTGACCTGGGTTTTCGATATCCCAACGTAACAGCATTGCATTATCTTCGTGCTGAGTATTGTGACAATGCTCCATGTAAGTACCAGCAAATTCACGGAAGCGTAAGGCTATTTCAACAACCTTGCCACTGTCTGGCATAGGTCCTATACGATAAACATCTTTACGCGCCCATCTTTCCCATTCTGGCGGCTCAACACCATCACGACGTAAGATAATACCTTCTTCGAAGTGAATATGTACTGGATGAGACCAGGTACCTGAGTTGACAATACGCCATACTTCAAGACCATCTGAGCTTTTTTGTGGTGCAGCTGACAAACGACGTGGGTCCATGCCGAAGCCTTTACCACCATCAGTTTCAACAACCCAAGGTTTGTTATCAGTCGGCTGTCTTTCAAATTCAAACGTACGATGCAAGGCACCATCGAGCTCTTCTTGAGTAGGACGACGAATTGGGATCATTTTCTTGCGACCCGCAACATAATCGACCGGATTCAAACTATTATCCACAGCTGTATGCGCTTGTACGCGAAACTCAAGGAATTTACCAACAACCGGATCACCACCAACCCAACGATCGGCTACGCCATCATTGTTGTCATCGGTTGCAACAGCCTTGTACGCACCACTGATGATATCAGCCAGTGGAATAGCCTTGTCTGCGCCTTTACCACTTTTGTGTTGCAGTGTATTGACGAAATACAGTCTTTTACCCGCTGCGAATTTGCTGAAATCAATAATGATGTCATAACGTTCAGCAATACCCTGAGTCGGCAATTCACCATTTTCGAACAATACCGTATGCTCCATGATGTTACCGTCATTGGCGATCATGTGGAACGGTACCGGCTTGCCTTCTTCGTCAACCAACGCCACTTTAAACAAGCGAGAGACTGAACCATTAAGCAAACGGAAACGATATCGACGGGCACGAACATCAACATATGGCTTGTATAAAAAGTTAACGGTCATTACGTCACCAAGGAAACCATCGATGTTGAACGGGTTAAACCATAGTTGACCGTCACTATCCCAGGCTTTTTCTGACAGCAAGATGTTCATGTCATAGTCACGATTACCCCAGTCAAGTCCAGAGCCTGAAGGCATACGCAAGTTAACACCATCGTCAATGGATTCATTACCACGGTCAAGTGCGCTGTAGTAGTTCATCATCGCCACACTGCCTTTGTACACATTTTGTGCAGTAAAGTCGAGCATGTGATCATGGAACCAGTGAGAACTCATGGTTTCACGCCAGTCACCTCTGACTTTAGTGATACCACCAGCACCATCTGGAGCACCGGCGCGAATATCTGAGGCATCGGTATTGATACTATCGTGACCAGCCAAAGGTATGGGCCAGCGATAATCGTAGAACTGTCCAGGGAAGAAGAAAGCATTGGCATAACCATCACTCTCTGCCGGGGTGTGACCGTTGTGCTCATGAGTGGTCAGCGTATGAATACCAAAACCACGGTTAGACGAAACGTCCACAGGCAAAGCATTGTAATGACGCATCATTACCGGCTCACCATAACGGACTTTTAACAGTTTTGGTGGGAATGTACCATCAAATGTCCACAGCGTATCAGGTTGCTGTACAGGCATGTTAGGGTGGAACTGGATTGTAATACCACCAGTAGTCCCCTGGAAACCGTTATTACCAGTTGTATTGTGGTACAACCCGCCTTCACCAAACTCACCAGAAGTGTAACCATGACCCTGCTTGGCATCACGGAAACCACCATTGACACGACCACCGGTGGTCGCTGTCTGGAAGTAATTTTCTGGGGTGAACTCATCCCAACGCTGATGTGCCCAACCTTCTCCTGGTGGACGACCCTCAGCTGGTGGAGACACAACCTCACGACCAAGAAAGTCTTGGATCGACGTTTTCCACGGGTTCATGTCAACCACATTGGATTCACGAGTTGGCATTGGCCAGATTTCCTGGTTCAGGAAGCCTTCCAGTGCAGTACCGTTAGGTGAACTTTGGCTATCTGCTGGAGCTGGCATATTAGCCCAATTCTCAGGGGCAGCTTCTTTGGTCATATCCAAAGCAGTGGCACCAAACTCCTCAAAACGCAACATTTGCTGAGTATATTCCTCAGCATTAAACATTGGGCTTGGCGCACCATTGGTTGGTATATTGAAACTACCGGCCAAAGAGATGCGCTGTTGCGTTTCAGGAACGCTATTACGATCAGTGATATCATGATGCGTACTCGTTAAACCACCTTCAAAAGCACCATGGTTGGCTTCTTCAAGTCCTTCAGGCAAATCGCCAAATTGTGCATCTCGCAACGCAGAAGGGTCTGGTATAACGACCACTGGTGGTGGAGGGGGTTCTACAACTACAGGTGGGGCACTTGGCTGATCATTATCGCTAAAACACCCGGTCATGCCAAAACAGCAAACCGTCAATAACGACAAACGCCAAGACTTCTGAACAGTTTTTGATTTTATCATCATAAAGTTACTCTCAGTCCGTTAACAAAATACTAATTCATATGTGATTTAACATGTAAATTAATGGTTATTTATTCACTTTTATTGGATTTATATTCAAAAGTTCACCAAGGATTGACTTTTACTGACTCATTGTCGTCAATTAGACGATCCCTGATGCTATTAGCTATATTTCATCTGGAACCGATTAGACAACATCAGATAGCAAAAATCAATCGCATTTTAGATAAATTCAGGGTTATTTTTTTATCGGATCTTCTCTTTAGATGCATATATTATACTCTTTAAGGAAATATCACCCAGTTAGGGTATATGCTCTATCTCTCGAACATCCCGTCTACACCTCTGATATAACGTGTATTTTTCTGCATGTCTGTGCATGTTCTATCATTGACCACAAAGTCAGATTATGATCTAAGGTTACGATTTTATTACATAATTATTACAAGCCAAGCTGACAGCAATAATAAAGACAGGGTTTTGATTTAAGCGCCAAAGAATGCTGAAAATAACATTACACCGCACAAAGGGATCTTAACACGGCTGTATTTTACAAACTTTCCTTCTATTAATCGCGGCTAATACCTGACAAGTGAACTGCATAATCTGGTCATCCATTAACGCTTATTTACGACTAAAGTGAGTCATTAAACGGTTAAGTTATAAACCTTAAAATTTAACCATTTAATACAGACTGACTATAAAACGGATAATTTATTTGTACATTCATTAATTATTCACTATTTTATGAATTTAAAAGCAGACAAACGAAAAAGCCGACGTATTAACCGAGCGATATAATAAAGTCGATGGATAAAGCCAATAGACAAAGCTGGCTTTTAATGTCAAAGTTTCAGCCAATAAATATCAGGAGGAGCATAAACCTAGGATGAACTGGATTAAGGCCATTTCAATTATCAGCACAAGTTTACTTATCTTGCTCATCAGCAGTTTCTATTGGCGCAACGACATAGCCATCTGGGCAGTTAATCGCTACCTCAGCGAGCAAAATTTCGCCCCCCCAATACAGCTGGACTGTATCGACTTTTCAATTAACCGTAATGCCGACCTGGTATTCGATCAGCTGTGCATCAATAATTCTTTGGCATCGCTCAATCTGCGCGGCTTAACAGTAAACTGGACTTTGGCACGTCAACCGATTGTAAACTCAGCATTGCTCGATAACCTGACAATAACAGCGAATGGCCCTTTACCAATTGCCGATAAAAAAGCCTCAGCCAGTCAACCATTTTCAGTCCATGACTTTCATCAACTGATGAATAAAATCAGCACCTTCACCTTGCCCGCGACAGTCAGGGTCAAACAATTGAGTTATCAGCCCTTGGGCAGTGATGAAAAATATCAAGGACATCTGTGGGCAAAGCAAAACCGCTCAACCACTATCGACATATTATTAAAAAACGCCCAAGCTGATGATATTTTTAGCGCCCAATTCACTAGTAAAAACCAGTCTTTCAAAGGGGCTGTGATGGTTGATTTACAGCCCATGGTTAAGTTTTTAACCGTTCATAAACTGGGTTTACCTGAGCAATTTGCTCAGGCAGTGGCATTTAATGGTAAGTTCAACAGTGTGTTTGAATGGCAAAAAGACCAATTTACAGCAGATAGTTCGCTTAACGATTTTAGCGTAACAAGCGATGACATTTTGAGCAAATCACTGCTCAACAAGGCACTGGTCAAAAAAGTACTCTACAACGAACCATTATCAGTTAATGCCACCCTTGCCTGGCAAATCCGCCTTGATGATCAGATGCTACACCTGACCTTTAACGACAGTGACACAATCAATATAGACATCGACAACAAGGCCGTTATTGATGCTTTAACCGCCCAACATGCCGCCCCGGCATTTATCAGCTTGATTAAAGATAATCCCACGCAAGGATTAGTGATCCAGCCCAAGGGCCACTGGCAATATGATTTTAGCGCCAAACAATTCGACCTGTCACAACTGACCTTGGCCAACCGTAACCCCACGCAACCAATGTATCTGCAACTCAGTAATTGGGCAATAACCCTTGCTGATACGACTATTAGCGGCAAAGGCGAACTTAACTCAACCATAAAAGCCAAAGTAACCGCCTTACACAGCCCAAGCGATCAACCCGCAGATATAACCCTCAATAGTCAAATTAAGTACTTTGCGCTGACCTCAGAGGGCCTTGAGCTACAAAGCCAATACTCCACGCAAATTAAAACAGCCCTTACCTCTTTGCAGCCTTACAGTAATCAGCCAGTGCGCATCACCGCTAAAGGTTCAATAACCAAAACCCTTGAGCAACTTAAAGTGCGTTTTGATCCCTCATCACAACTGGTGTTAAATCAGCTGGCAGTGAAGCAACCAATAGCCGTTAGTGCGACTGAAAACTTAACCGATTTTAGCGGCGAAGTAATCCTTGATAACAACCAATCGTTAACGTTGGATCTGAAGGTTAACAACGCATTAAGTCAGCTTAATATTCGAGCGCCTGGTAAAAAGGTATCGGCAAAAAAATCGCTCGCAAAGATAGCGCTGACTCAAGTGACCGCCGCCATTAAAGGTTCGCTCAACGATATCAATATCACAGGTGACGTTATCACCGATGAGCTTGCCCTGATGCATTTCGAACTCAGTGGTGAGGTAACCAAGCCAACTTTCGCTTTAACCACCAAAGACCTTGAACTGACCGATGCACTGACCAGTGGATTAGCGATTGGCATCAACCAAATGGCGACCATTGACCTAATTGGCGGTGTACTGAATGTGAAACTGTCGGGTCAGCTCACCGAGCCGGGCAACATCAGCCAAAACGAGTTACAACTAGCGGTTGCCTTGGAGGATATCACTGGCACCGTTAATGACACCTGGTTTGAGGAACTATACTGGCAGCAGCACTTTACTATCATCAACAACACCATTATCAGCCAGCCCTTGGCAAACAACTTTTCACTGGCAATGGTTGAAGCAGGTACCCCCATAACCACATTGCTCGCGACCACTAATCTGAGTTTCGTTCAGCAAACATTCAGCGGTGAACTTGATAATGTCTCAGGTAGCATCTTTGGTGGGGGTTTCAGTATCCCCAAGGCATATTGGCCTTTGACCGCACAACCGCCATTAATGGTTGATTTAGCCGGGATTGATTTGGCTAAGGTGGTGGCGCTCGAAAAGCAGCAAGGGATCACGATCACTGGTAAAGTGTCGGGCCATTTACCGGTGACGATTAAGTCCTCGGGGGTCACCATTGACGGTGGCGAATTACACAATGTCAGTGAGGGTGTGATCCAAATCATGAATAACCCGGCGGTGGTCGAACTTAAAAAAAGCCGCACTGAATTAAAACTGGCATTTGATGCGTTGCAAAACTTACACTACCATCAGCTGACTTCGCTGGTTACCATGACCAATGAAGGACAGATGTTACTGGAAACGGCCATTAAAGGCATTAACCCGGATTTGGACAATGAAGTGAATTTTAATCTTGACCTCGATTATGACTTACTCGGCTTAATTGAATCATTACGTATCACAGACAAATTTGAACAACAAATTAATGAAACATTGGATAAGGAAGGCAAATGAAAAAATACAGCGCCATTGTTATGATGCTCTGCCTGCTATCAGCCTGTACGCACAGGATTGAAGTGGCAGCCAAAGAGCCCATAACTATCAATCTCAACTTAAAAATCGACCATGAAATACGGATCAAAGTTGACAAAGAACTCGACGATGTTTTCAGTGAAGACAGCAGCATATTTTAAGGAACTCTTATGTACAATCTGATAAAACGAATAACGCTGGTAGTGGTGATGTTAAGTGTCACCTTTAGTGCTTTTGCCCTGGATCTTAAACAGGCCAAACAGCAAGGTCTGGTCGGAGAAATGGGCAACGGTTATCTCGGTATCGTGGTTAACAATGCTGACACACAAGCCCTGATCAAAGACGTCAACAACAAACGCAAGCAGGTCTACATCAAGCTGGCGAAAAAGAACAAAATCACCTTAAAGCAAGTGTCCGCTTTAGCCGGTGAAAAAGCCCAGAAAAAAACCGCCAAAGGTCATTTCATTAAAAATGCCCAAGACAAGTGGGTAAAGAAGTAAGATAAAGAGGCGCAGGCTAAGTCTGCGCCTACCCGCGTCTTTAGACGCTATGCCGTCTACTTTGCACAATCGCAAAACGCCCACTAACAAACGCCGTGTCCGTCAAACTGGCATTGGCAGCAGGATTGGCTCCACTGGCATGAAAATCGCTGAATGCAGCCGCCTGATTAACAAACAAACCACCGGTTAAATTACACGATAAAGCAACCGCAGCATCCAGCGAAGCTTCCTCCATTTGCACCAATACTTCATCATCCGTACTGTATACACCCCAGGTAATAGCGCCCTGCGCTTTGGCTGACAGGGTTGCCAAAGCAATACTATGGGTGGTGTTTTTGGTGGGGATCAAACAAACGATGGGGCCAAATAACTCCTGCATATAACGTTGCTCATCATCAGCGTTAATCTTAACAATAAGTGGCGAGCATAATGTCGCCTCGGGAAACTGTTCATTACGATGTACTTTTGAGGGCAAAATCACTTCGCCTAAAACCGCCGCCCTTTGAATTCTTTTGATCGTTTCATCAAAGACAATGGCACCCAGCACTTCACTGGCCCGTTGCGGGTCGGATAAAAACGTGTCAATCCCTTGTGCCAATACCTGAGCGACTTCATCAAAGTTCAAATGCCCATCTGAGGTCATAATGCCATCTTCAGGGATATAAATATTTTGCGGCGTGGTACACATTTGCCCGCTGTAAAGACACAACGAAAACGTCAGATTTTGGATCAGTGGTTTTAACTGTTCACACGAATCAATCACGATAGAATTGACACCGGCCTTTTCGGTATATACCCTCGCCTGCCTGGCATTCTCTTCAAGCCAGCGACCAAAAGCGGAGCTACCGGTAAAATCAATTAACTTAACCTCGTCTCTGACGGCCAGCACTTTGGCAATAGGTGTCTCAGGTCCATCACAAACCAGTGAGACCAAATAGGGGGCAAAACCATTTTCGGCCAAAACCTGCTGTGCAACCTCAACCGTAATAGCCAGCGGTAAAATCGCCCCTGGATGCGGTTTGATCACCACGGGATTCCCCGTCATCAAGCTGGCAAACAACCCCGGATACGAATTCCAGGTCGGAAACGTCGCACAAGCCACCACCAAACCAATGCCCTTGGGCACAATTCGATACGTTTTTTCAATCGATAATGGCTCACGCTTGCCTTGTGGTTTAACCCAGGTTGTCGTTGGAGCCGTTTGTGACATTTCCCGATAGGCATAAGCCACCGCCTCTAACCCCCGGTCTTGTGCATGAGGACCACCGGCCTGAAAAGCCATGGCAAACCCCTGCCCACTGGTATGCATCACGCTATAACCCATTTCAAAACTGCGTTGATTAATTTTTGCTAAAATTTCAAGACAAATACCGGTGCGCACCTCAATACCCGCATTACGCCATGAAGGTATTTGCGCTTGCATTGCCGGTAGCAGTTCATCCAGGTCGACTTGCGGATAAGAGATCCCTAACGCCATCCCAAAAGGTGATTTTTCGTTACCAATCGAGCCAGTTATGGCTGGCTGATTAAGTATAAATGGTTGATTTAAAAGGGCTTCAAACGCGGCCTCACCATCGGCTTTGGCATTTTTGCCGTAGATTTTACCGCTGGGGATTTCTGGATAAGCACTAAAAAAGCCTCGCTCGACAATGGCCGTTAATGCCCCATCGAGGGTATGTTGATGTTTTTTAAATAACGAGTCAGACATCGCTGTTCTTCCTGTTTGATGGGCTGTTTGATGGGCTGTTGAACCGGTTCTTTACTTAGCGGATTTGAGCACGATTAAACGCCTTGAGCATCGAATTATCCTGCTCACTTTCACTACATAAGATGGTAAGAAAATTATCGTGGCGGGCAAACCAGGCTTTGACATCCCCCATGGCAAACAGCTGGCGAAACTCGCACAGGTCGATACTACTGTCGCTTATCCCGTCAAAGTTAATCACATCGTTGATTAAATCAAAATAATCCGCCAGCGCGTCTTTTAAAAAATAAAAGTCATTACACTCAGGTGAATGTCCTCTAACCTGCCCGGCAAAAAAATACATTAGGTTGACGCTATGACTAAGGACAAACTCAACCCTGTTTTGCGCCACTGCTTTTTCATCATCATCTTCTTGGGTATTATCCAACTTCACCACCACTTGTGCTGCCTGAACAATTTCGGCAAATTTAAGGCTGATAAAGTTAACCAGTGAGCTATTAACCGCAAAATCGCCCTGGGTTGACCCCGGATAAAACATCTTGTGGATCACTCGGGCACTCATTCCCAGGCGTTTAAGCAGTTCGTTATTCATATGCGAGCTAAACTGCTCGGTATGCAAATAATGATTGGCGAAATACTGCTGCACTCGTTGCTGTTCAAATTGGGCCTGTTGCTGCTTTGAGCGATGGTTGACTCCCACCAGCACCACAGCGGGGATCATCAGGCTTAAAACAAGTAATGGCGCAATAAAATAAGCCGGACGATTAAGTGCCTGAATAAATGTCAAACCACTACCGGCAAAGCCGACATAACCCGTCCATAAAGCCAATAGCAATGGCACAACCACCGCGACCCAAAACAACGCTAACCCGAACAAACTTTGCCCTGGACTTTTAATGACTGAATCTCTCACAGCAATACCTTCAACACCTAATTAATGACTAAAAAAACACTTAACAGAACACTTAGCAGAGCAACGATTAACGACTGTAATCACAAACCGATGGCGGCGCTTCTTGTCCAAGCATCGACAAGATGGTAAACGGCACATCGGCGTTATCGGGGTCAAAAGTCACTTGCACTGCATCACTAAATTTGAAATCTCCCAGACCGTTTAAACGCCATAGTTTAGGTGCAGTTTCAACGCTGGGATGGTGCAGGCAATAAGCATTAGTATCACCATGAATAACCAAAACCGGCTTATTAAAAAGTGCCGACTGTTGCGCTATGGCTTCTCTAAGTAACTTAAAGCCATCACATTCGGTGCGATTTTGCGCAGTGCATAACTCAGTATATTTAGCACCACCTGGGCGATACATATCGGCCTGAAAAGTGATCACCAACCCTTGTTTATTTGCTGCACTGGCAAAGAGTTGCTTAATCCAAGCAATGTTCAGCGCATCCCGTCGGTCCGCTGCATCCAGGGTTAGATTTACATCACTTTTAAGAATTTCATAACGGCCATTATTGGTGCCAACGATATGCAAAGTGCCAAAAGCCAAACTTTTAACCGACCACATCGTATTTTCAATCATCTGGGTTTGATGGCTTATATCGGCGATATCACGGGTCATGTTGAGCCCTTCGCCCTGATAAAACAATTTGCTGATAAACGTTAACCGTTCGAGTTCATCAAAGTTAGGGTTCATATTATCCCGATCACAATCAGTCCAGTCATTGTCACCTGGGGTATAAACGGTTTTGTGGGGCAGTAAAGCGGCAATTTGCTTTTGTCGTTCAACAAACAAGGCATCAGTACAAGGTTCAGCACCGGACTTTAAATCACCAAAATGAATAAGCACCGGTGGATCATACGCCCGAATGGCTGCAACAATAGCCCCTTGTGGCGCGGTTAGCAGGGTATTTTCTTTATCATTGTAAGGCATGTCCCCTACAGCGGCAAAATACACTAGGTTAGGTGCATCAATCAACGTCGGTTGAGTAGCCGCTTTAGTTTGATTTTGTGTCTGAGTCGATGTTGCATCACATCCAGCCAAAAGCAACGCCGATAATACACTAATTACGGTAAGCCTCATCCTGATTATCCTTTAATAACAGCGGTTAAGTATTGTCATACACCATACTTAAAAAAGGATATCAGGA
>JBLHHD010000028.1:0-13436 GCA_047614605.1 Alteromonadaceae bacterium | reverse complement strand
TAAAGCCCACTCACCAGACACTTATTGAAAAGCGGTTCAGCTCTCCAACTGAGCCGCTGAGGAACTATTGTATTTGTTACCCTGAAACCCTCTTATTTGATCGGAGCCCAAAATTAACAACGCAGTCAGTGGTCATTTTAACAAGTAAAATAGCTTAGTGAGTATTATTACACGATAACGATACTCTGTCATGTGACCGCCTCAGCGAACTGCAAGCCAGTTGGCACGTTGAATACTTCACCGTACCTTCGCATTGTGCGCCTTGATTTGATTTTAGAGCGGCCTGAGTGCCGGGATAAATAGCGAAGCCATTTAAAGTATGTTATGCCGAGACGCTGAACCGTTTCGGCATGTTTTTAGGGGTATTTACGGAACTACTTGCAGCGGGTAGTTCGACACATCCGTCGATTCTACCTTAGAGTCACACCAAGACGACCAAGGTTGGTGGCCATGTCTTGTGCGGAGGATTTGGGGGTAACATCATCATCAATCGCTAAAATTTTGCCATCAACACCAATGTAAAAAGTGATCCGTTTGGCAACACCAAACAGGTTTAATACGTCAAAGGCTTTGGCGGTGGTTTTTTCTGGATCACTTAATAGCGGAAAGTCGGCTTGGTGTTTATTAGCAAACCCCCTATTTTCGTCAATCGGATCGACGCTTGCCATAAAATAGGTGACGTCATATTTTTTGATCAAGTGACCATTTTCTACCAACGATTTACACTCAATGGTACATCCTCGGGTGTAGGCCATCGGAAACCAGGCAATCACTATCGCTTGCTTGCCTTTAAACTGCTCCAGCGTATAGGTTTTTCCATCCGTCGCTTGAAGGGTAAAGTCAGGTGCCAAATCACCAACCTTTAACGACATCGAAAAAGCAGCCGTAGGTAATATAGTGATCAGCAACAGCGCTGTCAGTTGCAGTAATTTCATTGGTAGCCTCTTGTTATTATTTATTTTCTTTTGGTTTTTCAACATTCCATATCCACTGTTTGGTCAAATAACTGGCCTTGGTAAATTCACCTCGGGCTCTAACGTTCTCAATCAATTGTTTCACTGCAATAGACTGTTTTCTGAAGCATACAATTATTTGCGTTTCGGTTTTGGTCGAAACTATGGCACCGGTGGCGTCTTCTTTTTCACGGAATTGTGTACCGCGATAAAAGGAATAATTGATGTATTCTTCTGCCTGGCCGACAAAGCCGATAATTTCTATTTTGCGCTCGTTAACTTCCACCGTCGCATCACTGGTGGCATTACCCAATTTAATGAAGTTAGCTTTGAAATCCCTGACATCACCTTCATAAAACTTAAGATTATAACGAGAACAGGGTTTGCTTCGAATTTTTTTTGGTGAGGTAGCATCTTCAAAGCTACCAGTGGCAGGATGTTTATCCACAACGGCTGTTTCTTCTTCAGCGCATCCGGCCAATGCACCAACAACTAAACCAAATATTAATGACTTATACAACATGACAAAATTCCAGTGATAGTGTAAGTCAAGTATGGACGATACTGCCAAAATAGCCAAAACCTAGCGCTGTAATTGCTGATAAATTTCTATAGCAGCCTGATGCTCACCACTACGGGCGAGGACATCGGCCAGCAGTTTTTGCTCAACCAACTCAGGTTCGCTTTGTGCGACCTTTACTAATGCTTTAGTCGCGAGCGAATAATCTTGCGCAGCAATCGCTAAATAACCCAGTGCCAATAACATTTGCGGGTTTTCTGAGTCTTGTTTTAACTGGCCCTGCACATAAGTGTTTAATGGGCTCGAATGGGCAAATCCGGGTAGCCTGAATAGCTTCAGGTAATCGGCTATTGGGGCTTTTTTGAGGGTTTTGAGTAATAAGGTTTCTGCCTGATCAACGTCTCCATGCTTAGCCAATAAGTCAATGTAAGCACAAATGGCATCGGTGCGTTTTTTGATTTTACGGGGTAAGCCTTTGTACATCACCTGGGCTGCTGTCAATGAGTCTGTCACCACAGCCTGAGTTAATGCCTCACTAAGCACCAGCGCAGCAAAGTCACGCTGTTGTAACTCAGACAATATTTCGCGCTTTTCAATCTGAGGTAACAAGCTAAGTAAGCCCATCCAGTCTTGTTTAGCCCTGAGCAATTGAATGTAACTGCTAAATACGCCGTCATTTTTTGCCGATTTGGCATATAAAGGCTCAAGTATTGCCGTCGCTTCTTCTAAGGCATTTTGTTTGAGTAATAAGCGGACTTTTATCAATGTACTGTCCACATCGGTAGTATCTAGTGCGGCCAAATGAGCAAACGCTTTATCGTTATCACCCATGGCATCAGCGGCCACCGCAGCATAGAGCTGCCTTGAACCTTTTAGCTCCCCTTTGTCACCCGCCTCCATCAGCAGCTTTTCTGCCCGAGACCAATCTTGTTGCAAAAATGCCGTAAACCCTTGCTTCATTGCCTCATTGGCTTTATGTGTCGCTTGGCCATAAAAAAAGGTGTAAGTGGCCCCTTTGAGTTTAAACAAACGTCTAAACAGATAAGCCACAACCTTTAATGCCACCCACAGTACAAATAATGTAAACAATAAGCCTATCAACGTCGCTTCGATGTAGTATTTACCATACCCGAGCAGTACATAACCCTCTTCTTCGAAGAGATAAGAGCCGCCAAAAATAGCCAAGCAAAATATAAAGGCGAAAAAAACCAGCATTATAAACAATTTCATTACGGTGTGACCTCAATGGCTGGTGAGGTTTGCTCCGCATTTTCCTTGACTGGCTCCTTAACCTGCTCCTCGGCAGGTTGGTTAACCGCTTCCTGAGGGGGTTGCAGGTTGACCTGATAAGCATTACCAAGACGGTCTAACAGCAGTTGATCAAGCAACTTTTGCGCTTCAAACTGGTCCGAATATTTAGCATCAATGGCGTAACTTAGCATATCTGTCAGCACGACTTTCATCGCCACTACGTTGCTGTCTGTTGATTTAAAGTGTTCAAGCCAGTTAATAGCAACACCGATGGTATCGCGAAACACTCCCTGATCACGACTTAATACTGCCACTTGTGCCTGCAACAGTTTCATTTTTAAATTAGCACGTAAATACCATTGCTGACGGGGCATTTTCAGGGGTTTAATGTCGGTTTCGGCCACGCCATAATCAATAAATAATAACCGTGATACAAAGTCATCCACCGACTTAAACAGGTTTTCTTTGTAATCAGCCGGTGAGTCAGAAATGATGTTATCTTTGACTGGACGGGCTTTGTCGCGTTGCACTTCGATGCTGTTGATCACCAGAGCATCAATGGTTTTGATAAGACCTGACAAGGATAAATGAATATCGCTGATGGGCGGGTTAGGCAATGCTCTTAGTGTGGCAATATCTTCGCTGAGCACTTTACGTAACACCAACAGGCTCGGATCGTTTAGCTCAGACAAACGCACATTAGCAGTAGCCAGTAAGTGTTGTGAGGTAATAATATCGTTTTCGAGCCATAATTTGCGTCCGGCAATACGAATAAGGTAGTTAACCTCTGCCAGCACCCAATCGTTAGAACGACGTCCCGAAACCTCGTTAACACGCGCCTGTAAGGCATCAACCCGGGCAAGTAACTGCTCGTTAACCCCAGTCAGTGTTTGCTGTTGATTAGCTTTTAAGGCTTTGATTTGGCTGGCTAATTGCTGCGTTAATTGCTGCTCTAGTTGCTGTTGCTCAGTATTTCGGGCAATTTTCCATTGCTCTAAGCTCTGCTGTTGAGTGATAGCACTTTGTTGCCACAACCAATAACTGCCCCCTACACCAGCCAAAGCCACTACAGCGAGAAATATTGCTATCCAGCCCGTTACAGAGCCACCGCGCTTTTGCGCCTTAGCGTTTTTTTGTTTGGCTTTGTGCTGTTTATCCGCCAACTGCTGAGCCGCTAACTCTCGCTCAATGGCTTCTATATCATTGTCAGTTGACACACTGTTTTGTTGTTCTGCCATATTGTTCTCATTGTATATTGTGCTTATGGATTATTTTTCAATTAACTGTTTAATTTGTGCTACCACCGCGCTGTCTCCCGCGCCGTTGGCATTAATAATTTTATTCGCTGCGATCCCCCACTGCTGGGCCGCTTCGCCAATTCGCTGGCTGGCGACCACCCAGATGATCCCCTGTAACCAGTCTTTAGCCTCTGCGGGCAAGCTGGTCAGTACCACATCAAGTATCTGGGCACTGGTGATCACAATGCAATTGATTTTTTGTAACTGCCACTGGGCAAACCATTGCTCACCCTGCGAATCAATCGTAAGACGCTGGTATAACTGCCAATAAGTTACATGGGCACCCCGTGATTGTAGCTGCTCAGCCAACAATTCGCGACCACCAACACCTCTTACAATCACGATGTTTTTACCTTTAACCTGTTCGCTTTGCAACAACTCAAGTGCCAGCAGCCCCTCAGAGGTTTCAAGCACTGGTATAAGCACCTTTTTATTAGTCCATACCTGCAACCTGTCAGCAGTCGATTGGCCAACACAAATCAGCTCGGCAGTTTGGATTAAATGGCTTATTCGTGCATTGCTATCGGCACGAATAAAATAATCAACCGCAGAGCCACTGATAAAAACCAGTATATCCACACGCTGGTTGTCAGCTAAATAAGCCAAACGAGCGTAATCAGGTCCATCGGTTATATCAATCACTGGCTGGTAATGAACAGCGTTTACCAGCGGTTCGAGTAAACGAACTAACCCTTCACCTTTACCTCTGGGACGGGTGATTAAAATATCCATCGGTTTTTCTATCAACCTTTAAATTTGTGGTTCACAGGCAGACCCACGGCACAGAGGCCGCTCCTACGACTCTTCACTTTGCCGATAAACTTCATCCAGTATTGTTTTGGCACCTTGAGCCAGTAATTTTTCGGCCAGTTCGATACCGAGGGCCTCGCCCTGCGCTACTGAACCGGTGACTTCATTACGAATAATTTGACGACCATCGGTTGAGCCCACTAAACCACGTAACCAAATTTGTCCGTCGTCAATTACCGCATAAGCGCCAATTGGCACCTGACAGCCCCCTTCAAGGTGACGATTCATTGCTCTTTCGGCAAGTACCCGGTGGCGGGTTGGCGCGTGCTCCAGTGCACTAAGCAGAGCTTTAACTTCGTTGTCACCATCGCGGCACTCGATGCCCACGGCCCCTTGTCCATTAGCGGGTAATGAGACTTCAGGTTCGATATAACTGCTAATACGCTCAAGCATTTCGAGGCGGATAAGCCCGGCTGCGGCTAATATAATCGCATCATATTCGCCATTATCGAGTTTAGCCAAACGGGTGTTGACGTTGCCGCGTAAGTCTTTGATTTGTAAATCTGGGCGTAACTCGCGTAACTGGCATTGACGACGCAAGCTGGAGGTGCCCACTACGGCATGTTGAGGTAACTCATCAATGGATTTAAACTGGTTAGAGACAAAAGCATCCCGAGGGTCTTCACGCTCGCAAATGGTGTGTAAAACTAACCCGTCAGGAAAGTCGACTGGCACATCTTTCATTGAATGAACGGCGATATCCGCGCGTCCTTCGAGCATAGCCACTTCGAGTTCTTTGACGAATAACCCTTTGCCACCTATTTTAGCCAACGGGGTATCTAAAATGCGATCGCCTTTAGTTGACATTGGTACCAACTCAACGAAAACTCCCGGATGTTTTTCTTCGAGTTGGGCTTTAACAAATTCGGCCTGCCACAGGGCCAGAGCGCTTTTACGGGTAGCAATTCGAATGGTTTTAGACGACATAACGGGCCTTATAGTCAACGGGTTAATATAATACTTTAGTGAACGATATAGGTGAATGTTATTGTGGCACAGGTAATAACAATATAGGTGAAACAGGAGAGGGTAAATTAATAAATAATGAGTTAACAGAGATGGCGCGCCAGGTAGGATTCGAACCTACGACCGACGGCTTCGAAGGCCGTTGCTCTATCCAGCTGAGCTACAGACGCAATATCTGTTGAAGCGGGTGTATTTATACTTGCTATCGACGCCGATGTACATTACTTTTTCGTAAAAAATAGCCCTTATAGTGCGACTGCTGATTTAAGCGTCAAAAGCCGTTGTTTGAGGCTCCGAATTTCCAATATAGAACACATACTGAAACCTTTAGGAGCCGCCTATAAATTGGCTATAAATAAGGATTAAAAACCTCAGCAAGCATACAACGCATACTCCCACCGCCAACAGTTTCGATGGTGGTGATATTTGGTGCGCAAATTTTCATCCGAGTACTGAAAAACGCTTGCTGTTGTTGAGTAAAACCACTCCAGGCATGAGCCGACAATACCAATACTCGCTCGGCGTTGGTATTTTTCAGTTCAAGGATATTGGCGCAATAATACTGCTCCATTTGTGCCATGGTGATGTCGACTAATTGCTTGCCCGATTGCTCAACCGATTCAATAAAAGCGGCTCGATCCTGACTGACAATCGCTTGTGTACAAGCGACCACAAAATCTTCGCCCACACTCATCAATACATTGGTGTGATAAACCGGTGTGCCATTGGACGAAACCGTCGAAAAGCCCAGCGGTTTATAACCGATTTGCTGACTAAATGACGCCAGCAACGGCTCATGACAACGCTCAGACAAAGCCCCGTAAGCTAATTTGTGCTGGTGATCAAAAACAATCGCACCAGTGCCTTCTAAAATCAGCTCACCATCAGCCACTTCAATGGTTGAACCTACCGTATAACCGTGACTCTGCAACAGTTCGCTCACCGCTTTTGGGCGAGCTTCGCGCTGGCGGTTGACGGTTTTCATGGGAAACAGATAAATATTGCCCCCAGTGTCGGTGGCAAACCAGTTGTTAGGAAATACCGCGTCCGGGGCTTTATCTGCTGTGGGGGCTTTATCTGCTGTGGGGGCTTTATCTGCTGTGGGGGCTTTTTCGAGTACCATCACTCTAATGTCAAAAGACTCCAAATCAGTAACCGCCTGCTCAAATTCAGCTAATGCCCGTTGCTGGATCACTTGTTCATCAAGGGGTAATGGCTGTTGATACGGGTTGTCTTGCCCAGTTTGACTGTTAAATGCAAAATCCACCGGGCGCACCATCAATACACTACTGGTTGTCACAAGGGTTTCCTTTTTAGCCTATTACTCAAAGCAACGTATATTTTAATATTTCGACTACCTGGGTAGTCGTTTTAGCAGTCGCCATCGCCGCCGCATCCACTTCTTTAAGTGGGTGAATGATCGCGTCGTCATGCAGGGTTACATAAGGTTTATTCAACGCGGCGCAGTAACCGGCATCAAACGCCGCATTCCACTGTTTGTATTTATCGCCAAATCTAACCACCACCAAATCGGCTTTTTCAATCAGGGTTTTGGTACGAATACCATTGACCTTGGCTGACTTGTGATCACGCCAAAAGGCATTTGGCTCTTCACCAAGGTGATCGGCAGCGGCGTCACTAGCTTCGTGATCGGTGACCGCAGAGGTAAACAGAATATCCAAACCGTTATCAGCGGCCCCTTGTTTGATTTCATTACGCCAGTCGGAGTGGATCTCGCCAGATAAGTAAACAGTAAACGTCATGATAGCTCCTTAGAGGAAAATGTTGCGGTTAGTATCGCAGTGTTTTTATCAATTGTAATCACTTATTGATCTCAATTTTGGCGGTCCCGCTATATCTTTAAAGTAGTTATAAATCGCTTTGAATAAATTGGCTAAAAGCAGATCACTTTAGTTTAGTTTAGTTTAACAGCGGTTCGGTGTTTCTGGTGGCTTCTTGCTCTATAGACACCGGGAAAACCATTACTAGCTCAATCCCTTGTTCGGCAGATTTGTTCAGCGAAATTGAACCACCTAGCCCTTGTGTCGCCAGATTATAGACCAAATGCATTCCCAACCCAGTACCACCACTACCAATTTTACTGCTGACAAAGGGTTCAAAAATATGATCCTGGATATTCTCTGCCACCCCATTACCATCATCCCTATAGGTAAGCTGACAATGGTTGCCAGTAATATCGACTTTAATGGTCATTCTGCCTTTGTCGATACCGTCAAAAGCGTGGGTCAGCGAATTGTTGATTAGGTTGATCAGTATCTGACCAATTGGCCCTGATTTACTTTTGATCCGAATGCCTTTATCACAAATAACTTCAACCTGATGACGGACTTTTTTCAAATCAGGTTGCAGTGAAAACAGCACTTCGTTAATCAGTTGCAGTATTTCAAAATTACGGCTTTCTTCACGAGACTGATCCACTGAAACCTGTTTAAAGCTGCGGATCATTTTTGCTGCTTTCTCCAAGTTGCGGAAGATTATCTCCAGACTTTCCTCACCTTCTCTCAAATAAGCCGACAACTGTTTAGCACTGAGTTTTTCTTCGCTAAAGGACAGCTTCAACTCCATCAGTCGGTCTTGCATCAAGGTGGTTGCCGTGATCCCCAAACCGATAGGCGTATTGATTTCGTGAGAGATCCCCGCCGCCATAGAACCAAGGGTTGCCATTTTTTGCTCTTCCATTAGCTGCTCTTGGTATTCGGCGGTTTTCTTGAGTGTCAAAGAGAGTTCTTCATTGGTATTTTCCAGCGCCTCGGTACGCTCATTAAGCAGTTGATGAGCTTCAATCAACTCCTCTTTTTGTAAATTTAACTCTGCCGTTCGTACCGACACTTCGACTTCGAGTAGTTTTGTTTGTCCGGCAATGGTCAGCAAGCGGTAGCGATTCCAACTGAAAATCAACATCAGAACCCCGAATACGGCTAATGCTTTGATCCACCACAACGTCCACCACGGTGGGGTAATGATCACCTCAAGGTTGCCGCTGACGGCATTCCACTGATTGGAGTTATTACTGCCAGTCACTGCAAAGGTATACTTGCCCGGTTTGAGGTTGGTATAGGTGACCGTACGGTCTTCACTGGGTTCATGCCAGTGTTCATCCAGGCCCTGAAGCTTGTACGAATAGCGGTTTTTATCCGGAGCCTGAAAATCTAGCGCCGCAAACCTGAACCGTAAACTGTTAACTTCGTGACCAATTACCAATGGTACGGCTGAGTTAAAGTTGAGTTTGTCAGCAGGTCGATCATCAATCCATACATCGGTGATCACCACCGCTGGAATATGCTCATTGATTTTAACCTGTGAGGGTACAACCTCGTGGATACCGGCATTACCACCAAAATAAAGTACGCCGTCGTTACCACGGGCCACTGAACCTGCCAAAAATTGACCACTTTGCAAACTGTCTTGCTCAGAGAAATTGGAAAAATGTTTTTGCAGCGGTTTAAATTGTGACAAGCCCTTGTTGGTACTTATCCACATATCACCAAAGTCGTCTTCAATTATCCCCTTGATATTGCTGTTAGCTAACCCGTCCTCCATACCGTAATGACGAAATTGCCCCAGCTTTTCATCCAGTCTGTCGAGGGATTTGGCGGTACCAAACCACATTTGGCGATCGTTGGTTTGATAAATCACATTGACCACATTGTCGCTCAAATTACCGCTTTGACGCGGATCGGCCAGATATTTAACAAAAGTGCTGTCGCTGGCATCAAAACGATTAACGCCACCACCTTGGGTCCCTACCCAAATGCGCCCCTGAATGTCTTCAAACAAGGTTTGTATCGCATCATTGCTCAGCGAATTTGGATTATCACTATCGTGTTGATAACGGGTGACATCCCCTTTATGATCTAATTTAAGTAAACCTTTATGCGCGGTACCAATCCATAAATTACCTCGTCGATCTCGCAGCAGGCTTTGAACAATTTTAATCCCGATACCGGCCAGTATTGCACTTTCATCGTTAAAAATGCGGGTGGTAATATCCACGGACAACAGCCCAAACGAGCCACCTATCCATAATTTATCTGGCTGCTCTGGGGCAATGGCGTTGATCCGCATCGACGGAAAGTTATCCAGGGCATTAAGGCGGCTGATTTCTTTCGTTTGCATATTCATATGTAACAAACCTTCATCAATGCCCATCCACAGGCTATCTTTTTTGTCGCTGTGCAGGGCATAAACTTTATTGATCGGGTTTTTATGCCGCTCTGGGCGACTGTAGGTTGAGTAATACGAAAGCAGGTTAGAGCTTGAATTGGCTTTAATTAGCCCGGCATAACGGGTTGCAACCCATAATACCCCGGAGTCATCAAACAAAATATCGCGAATATCATTATGACGAAAGAGTTGATAGCTGTTTTCGTTAACCAGCGGCGTCAATTCATGTAGATTGGTATTGTAACGGAAGATACCGCTTTTGGTAGCGATCCAAATCCCGCCGTCATTATCCTCAATCATCCGAGTGATTGGTGCACTTACGCCCGACTGCACCAGCTGTATTGGGGTAAATGTCAGGCTTTTGGTATTAAACAGGCCAAAGCCTTTTTCGGTGCCGACCCATAGTTCACCACCGCTACCAGCCAGCAAGGCACGGACCAGTACATGATCAACCGAGGTGCTGACGTTGGGATCATGCTTAAAACGAGTAAATTTACCCGGTGACTTTTTATCCATTTGGTTTAGCCCATCGCTGGTCCCTATCCAGATAATTCCTTTGTTGGTTTCGGTAATACTCCAGATCCGGTTGTGACTGAGTGAGTTTCTATCTGAAGCATCAAAGCGATAACTGACAAATGATTGCTTTTGGGGCTGATACAAAGCGAGTCCGCCACCGTTCGTACCAATCCAGATATCCCCTTCACGATCTTCAAAGATCGCCTGAACCATATTACTGCCGATTGACCAGGGATCGGTCTTCTCATGGGTAAAATGAGCGATAAGCTGCATATCACGGTCGTACAAAGCCAACCCTTCGCCCCAGGTACCAACCCACAGCCGTTGCTTGGAGTCGATAAAGATATTACTGGCCCGATCAACAACTAATGATTGATCTGAATCATCATCGTGACTAAATGACCTAAATTGATAACCGTCGTAGCGAGCCAGAGCCGTAGGCGAACCAAACCATAAAAAGCCCGTTTCGTCTTTGGCGATGGAGTATACAGTTGAATCGGGCAAGCCATCTTCAACCGACAATGTCTCAATGGCAGAGTAATAGGAGTCGGCTTGACACGTACTGCCAAGCATTAAAAGCGCTGCCAATAAACAGGACGTGAGCGTATTTTTGATACCAGCGTTTAAGCTAGTAAAATGAACACTGCCACAAGGCAGCGTTTTTTGATTAAGCATTAGTGATTGAAGATTCATTTTGTTTATTTTTATAATCCCACCATACCCTTACCGCATTAAAAACAGAATATTGAGCTTAACACCCGATTAGTACTGCTATTTTGACGTTAACACGTACTTTAAGATATGACGCGGCTTCAATTTTAAAAGATGTTAATAACTATAACCAATTCGTTACCTTTTACTAGGTCTTTTTGCCATTTTAGTACCAAACTTACTTTTTTTTGCTGTTTTTCTGTTGTTGTACCCACCATAAACTAGCATAGCGGCCATCCTGTTCCAGTAACGCCTCGTGCGTACCTTGTTCAACCAGCTCGCCTGCCTCCAACACAATTATTTTATCGGCATCAACAACAGTAGACAAACGGTGAGCGATCACCAAACTGGTATAACCTTGGGCAATTTCTTTAATTGCCGCCAAAATGGCCTGTTCTGAATGGCTGTCCAGTGAAGAGGTTGCTTCATCAAAGACCAAAATAGGGGGACGTTTTAAAATCGTGCGGGCTATCGCTACTCGTTGCTTCTCACCGCCAGAAAGCTTTAAACCACGCTCGCCAACCGTAGTGCTGGCACCATCGGGTAAAGCGGCAATAAAATCGCCTAAATGAGCTAGCTCAATGGCTTTATTAACCTCAGCATCTGACGCTTCGGGGCGGCCATAACGGACATTTTCAAAAATACTGTCATTAAATAACACCGTATCCTGAGGGACAATACCAATGGATCCGCGTAGTGATGCCTGGCTTACCTGTTTTATTTTTTGCTCATCAACAAGAATGTCACCGCTATCCGTATCATAAAAACGAAACAACAGTTTGACCAGGGTCGATTTACCCGCGCCGCTGGAGCCAACCACCGCCACTTTTTCACCAGCACCGATACTAAAACTCAAGTTTTTTAAGATAGGTCGATTAGCCCGGTAACCAAAACTGACATTGTCAAAGCGAATAGCCCCTTGTTGGACGTTTAAATCTGGGGCATCTTCACTATCAACAATGGTTGGTTTTTTATCTAACAGCTTAAACAGTCGTTCAATATTAGCCAGCGAACCTTTAATTTCTCGATAAACAAAACCCAAAAAGTTTAGTGGTAAGAAAATCTGCATCATAAACGCATTAATCAGCACAAAATCCCCTAGGGTCATCACCCCTTCGGTCACCCGTAAAGAGGCCAAACCAATCATCGCGGTAATTGAGGCGGCAATAATAAACGCCTGCCCGCCGTTAAGGGTCAGCAAAGACAAGCGGTTTTTGCGTTTCGCCAATTCAAGGGCAGCGAGTTCTTTGTCATAACGGTTGGCTTCGAATTGCTCGTTATTGAAATACTTCACCGTTTCAAAATTAAGCAGGCTATCGATAGCCAAAGTTGAACTGCTGGAGTCAGCCAGATTAGCCTCGCGAACATAACGAGTACGCCATTCGGTGGCAACCACCGAATAAGCCACATAAGAGACGACCGATACCAAAGTAATAATGGCAAAACCAATGCCGTAGTTATAAAGCAGCACGCCAACCACCATCGAAATTTCGATAAGTGTGGGTACGATATTAAAAATCATAAAGCGCATTAAAAAGCTGATACCGGTGGTACCTCGCTCAATATCCCGGGATAAACCACCGGTTTTGCGATCCAAATGAAAATCCAAATCGAGTTGATGCAGATGATTAAACACATTAAGGGCAATACGCCGGATCACCCGCTCGGTCACCCGCCCGAATAGCGTATCGCGAATTTCGCCAAACATCACATTAGCAAAACGCACCATACCATAGGCAGCTACCAGCCCGATTGGCACCACTAGCAACGTTCCCACCTCAGACAGGTTAGGACTCAGGCCATCAACAATATATTTAAGGATAAAAGGCATACTAACACTGGCTGCTTTGGCTAGCATCATAAAAACCAGAGCGACAGAAACCCGCCCCCGATATGCTTTAAGATAAGGTAAAATCAGCTTGATCACCGACAAATCCACCTTGGTTTCCGGGTCGATTGTTGTACCATGATGACGCATAGAAATTCTCTTGGTTATAACAAATTCGGGTAGTTAGTGCCCATCCCCAAACACCGTTTGGGTACTGCCAAATGGCAGGGCGGGCGCTATGCAGCGAAGTCGTAGGGTTATTAATCAATAACTTGCGATTTCATTCACATGGTAAGTTAACCCAGCGAAGGCCAAGGTTAACGTTTGTGGATGAACACTAGAGCGCCATATCGTTAGAAATCGCTCACCAGCGAGAACTAAAATTGTCGTAAACAAGG
>JBLHHD010000027.1:0-13591 GCA_047614605.1 Alteromonadaceae bacterium | reverse complement strand
CGACACCTGCAATTAGTGTGTTCGATGAGCGGCTCATCACTATATTTTGACACAAGTGGAGCTAAGTGGATACCCCTTAAGAATAAACAGTCGATTACTTATGTGAGGGGATAATTGACAGGATCTAGAAATAAGTGGCATTGATAGCGACATAGCGACAGACAGAGGAGAGAAGCAGAATAAAATCGCTTTGGATGATTCAGCGCGTAAACTGATTAAGTCTGATTTTGAATACAATGAGAAAAAGAACCACTTCAGCTGTCCTGGCGGACAAGTGCTTGTGATGATCAGTGAAAGCGGTGATGGTTCAAGAAAATATCAGGGAGACTCAACAATTTGCGCACAATGCCCTTATCAGGCGCGTTGCTGTCAGTCAACGAAAGGGGCGGCTCGCCAGCAATTCTCGCTTCAATTAACAGGAACAGCATTTCATACCTAAATTAATGACTTTTGACCTGTAGTAGGTGCCTCCAGTCGCACTGGTGACTCATCGTTTTTTATTTCAAGCAGGGTTATTCTACACAATCAAGTGCATATGAGGTTATCAACGTCATTTTGGTTGATCGTCGACCAACATAAACCTTTCATGTTTCGGGTCCAGGCATCCGTCAAAGCGCCAATACCAGTCTGGTACAATGAACATGCACAGCACCTGTCTTATTCGTTCCCATAGATCCCGTTTGGAACCAAACCTTGCCCGGCATTGTTGGTCAGCATCGTCACATAATGCCATTATTTGATGGCGTGTAAACGCCAGCAGGATTGATAAATACATATTGTGAGCCAAATGCTGTTTGCCATGACCAACATTATGTTTCATGTTATAACCCTGATTTTTTAGGCGATTAAAACATTCGTTTTCGACTTTCCATCGACACCGGCCGGTTTTTATCAGCTCAAAAATGTTGGATTGGCTGATATCAAGATCGGTTACCCAACGATTGTGATCATTCACTTTGCAGCGTTGATAAAGGCTTTCATTCGCCAGAGAACCAAAAGCAACTGGCCCAAGCGCTTGAGCGTTGTACAATACCTAAAAAAGGCAAATGGAATAAAGCGGAAAATGAAAGAGAATATAGCGCTGAATTTAAGCACTATAAAAGAAAGCACTCAGCGGTAGAGTCAGCGATAAATGCGTTGGCGGTCCATGGTTTGGATCGGTGTCCTGATAAGGGATTAGATGGATTTGAGAAATAGGTTTCATTAGCCATTGTTGCCAGGGATCTACAAAAGAGAGGTGCCGAATGACAAAGAAGGGCACTGGCCGAAGAGCAAAGACAAAACCGGCGAAGGCTAGCAGCCTAAACTAAAATAGTAACAAATGTCAAATTGAGCATTTTCCTTGTTCATAAGACATACACCAGTCGATACAAAAAGCCTCGGAAATAAAATTTATATTGAAATTACAGGCTTTTCGTTCAGGCACTGTTTAATAATCTTCTGCAAAAAATCCGCGATACACTCGCCATGTTCAGTGCAGCCTGGTTGCAACAAGGGCTGGGTTCGCAAATTCACAACGAATTACCCACCAGTTATTGGTCATTTTCTATTGACAGAAAAATAGTGCTTGTGATGTTGGTTGATATTGATGATAACCAAACAATAGCGCTTAAAAGTCTGCGCGAAAAACTGAAAACCCGAGTTAAAGGAATCGAAAACTCTACGGTATATCCGTCACTATCTGCAATTTAAACACTGCCATTAAAATGGGTCTGCCAGTAGCCAGTGTCTAATAATGACGTAACTTCACTGATATATTCCTTACTTTTTCTGCGGCTTTGACAACTGCTTAATCACTTCGTGCTCTTTAATGATCAATTGGTCATATTTGGCAGACATTGCGGCAATGACTTGCGCTTTATCCTCTGAGGTGCGATATCTTTGTTTCTGAACTTGTTTAAAATCAGCGGCCAATTGTTTTTTATAACGGGCGATATTACGTTGATGGCGGGCGATTTGACGAGATTTGTCTTGTTGTTCGACATATTTGTTTATGTCTTCAAAGCCACTGCCTGATTTTGCCACTGTACCTTGTGCTTCTTTGGGCTGTGGCGCTATTTTGGGCTGTGGCACGACTTTCACATCAATCGCTTTAGCATTGTCACCACAGGGGGTTTGGCTGAATATGGTGCCTTGTGGTCCTTCGCACTGGTAAACCCGGTTAGGTTTTTGCGGGGCAGCAAATGATAAGGGCACAATTAACCCACTCAATTGCAGAATCTGTTTTACTGACCCACCAAACATATTCATTAACCTTATTTGTCTTCGCTGATTTTACTGGCCACTGCACCGGTCTGATCTCTGTACTTAGCCCCTTTTTTGAGGTTGTAGGGATTTTTCGCAGGACCTGACATCAGTTCAAAGTTTAAGGCACCGATTTTCATTTTAGGGCGTAATGCCAACGGTAATTTACCACTGTTGTAAAACTCCAGCACAATATTACCCGACCAACCCGGATCAATACGATGGGCCGTCACATGCACCATCAACCCCAATCGGGCCAATGATGAACGACCATCAAGCCAGCCGACAATATTGGCTGGCAAAGTAATGCATTCATAAGTGATGGCTAATGCCAACTCACCGGGATGAAGAAAAAACGCCTCACCGTCTTCTATCCAGATTTCGTCACTCATGATTTGTTGCATCGCTGCATCAACGTCTTCTTTTGGACCGCTTAAATCAACAAAAGGCGCTTTATGATCGTTAAACACCCTAAACTTGTTACCCAAACGAATATCCAGTGTCACCCCGGAGATCATTTCTTCTGCCGGGCTAGGTTCAACCCCAATCACCCCTTCATCGATATACTTAATAATATCTGTATCACACAATCTCATAATGTTTAATCATCTATAAAGGAAATCTCTGGACCACCAGCGGTGGGTTCATTTTGATGTAGCAGGGCCATATTTTTTGATATTTGTCTGGCGATCGCACGATACAAATCCGCTACAGGGGTATCCTGAGTAACCGACGGTGTGCCTCTATCGCCATTTTCACGATTTTTTGATTCCAGTGGAATTTGTCCTAACAACTGCGCAGAAAACTTGTCTGCCAGTGCCATCGCCCCATCCTGACCAAAGATATAGTCGGTATGACCACAGGCACCACACGAAAAATAACTCATGTTTTCGATGATACCCAGCACCGGAATATTAACCTTGGCAAACATGCTGATCCCTTTCTCAGCGTCAGCCAAAGCGATGTTTTGCGGTGTGGTAACCACGATAGCCCCTGTGCACGGGAATTTTTGTGAAATGGTCAACTGAATATCACCAGTGCCCGGCGGCATATCAACAATCAGGTAATCTAATTCACCCCAATTAGTTTCACCAATCAACTGAGACAACGCAGAGCTAGCCATCGGACCCCGCCACACTGCGGCATCTTTTGCTTCAATCAAAAAGCCAATAGAGTTAACTTTAACGCCATGCCCCACTAGCGGTTCCATGATTTTTCCGTCTTTTGAGGTCGGTTTTTGCCCTTGCATCCCCAGCATTAATGGCATTGACGGACCATAAATATCGGCGTCTAGCAACCCGACCTTTGCCCCTTCTTGCTTTAATGCCACTGCCAGATTAACCGCCGTGGTAGATTTTCCCACCCCACCTTTACCTGATGCCACCAGCACGATATTTTTAATCTGCTTAAACGCTTGGGGCTGGTTAAGCTGGCACTCAATGCTCAGCGTAACCTGATAACCTTCGAGCAGTGAGGATAAATGTTGCTGCAATCGACTCCCCAGCATTTTAGCGGCATAGGGCAATGTCAGGTTGACGTTAAGGTGATTGCCATTTTGGCTGAACGTAAAGTCCATACCATCAGGACTATAAGTCTCATCACTAAAGGTTTCTAGCCGGTGAGCGATTTGTTGCTGGGTAATTTGTTGTTGCATAGGGTTCTGTTAACCATTTTTCGACGGATTAATCTCCGCCAGCACAGCGAACAATAAAAATTCGACTTTTTTATGCGCTGGAAGGTGAAATAATGATGCGAATTATGTAACATCCCAAACCTTATCTCCAGCTTTTTTAGCTTTATTGTGCTTTAACTGATGCGTGGTTTTAAACCGTGCCAATCAACAGCGAATAAACCCTGACAAAGCGGCGCAAAATGAATCGCCAAAATACTTTTAACGGAACGAAATAGACCATGACACAACGCAAAATACTAGTCACCAGTGCCCTACCCTATGCCAATGGTTCAATCCATTTAGGCCACTTGCTAGAGCACATTCAGACCGATATTTGGACTCGCTTCCATCGTTCGGTGGGCAACGATATTTATAGTGTTTGCGCCGACGACGCCCATGGTACCCCGGTGATGTTAAAGGCCCAGGAGCTGGGTATTACCCCAGAACAAATGGTCGAGCAAACCAGTAAAGAACATCAACAGGATTTTGTCGATTTTGCGGTTCATTATGACAATTACCATTCGACTCACTCAGTAGAAAACAAAGATTACGCTTGCCTGATTTACAATCGCTTAAATGATGCCGGTTATATTAAAAAGCGCACCATTTCACAGCTCTACGATCCGTTAAAAGGCATGTTTTTACCGGACCGCTTTATTAAAGGCTCCTGCCCAAAATGTAAAGCCGAAGATCAAAACGGCGATAGCTGTGATGTGTGTGGTGCCACTTACGCGACCACCGAGGTTATCAATCCTCGCTCTGTAGTATCTGGTGCGACGCCGGTATTAAAAGATTCAGAGCATTTTTTCTTTGACCTGCCCGCTTTTGAAGGCATGTTAAAAGGCTGGTTGCGCAGTGGTTCGATTCAGGATGAAATTGCCAACAAACTTGAAGAGTGGTTTGAGCAGGGTTTACAACAATGGGATATCAGCCGTGATGCACCTTATTTTGGCTTTGAGATCCCCGACCAGCCAGGCAAGTTCTTTTATGTTTGGTTAGATGCCCCGATTGGTTACATGGCGAGTTTTAAAAACCTTTGTGACAAACAAGGCCTTGATTTTGATGAATACTGGAAAGAAGGCTCTAACGCTGAGCTATATCATTTCATCGGTAAAGATATCACTTATTTTCATTGCCTGTTTTGGCCAGCCATACTCGAAGGGGCTGGTTTGAGAAAACCGACCAATGTGTTTGTTCACGGCTTTGTGACGGTCAACGGTGCCAAGATGTCAAAATCCAAAGGCACCTTTATCAAGGCAAGGACTTACCTTGATCACCTTAACCCAGAATATTTGCGCTATTACTATGCCGCCAAACTGGGCAGCGGTGTAACTGATATCGATTTGAGTTTTGAAGATTTCACCAACCGGGTCAATTCTGACCTGGTGGGCAAAGTGGTTAATATTGCCAGCCGCTGCGCCAGCTTTATTACCAAGAAGTTTGATGGCAAACTCTCCGTTAGTGTGACCAATCAGCCGTTGGCAGACGAATTCATCAATGCCGGTCCTGCCATTGCACAGTGCTTTGAGGGCCGAGAGTACAACAAAGCCATTAGGCAAATTATGGCTCTGGCTGATAAAGCCAATCAATACATTGATGCTCAAGCGCCTTGGGTTACGATTAAAGACCCTGAGTTACAAACCGCCACTCACGAAACCTGTTCGTTAGGGATCAACTTATTCCGTATCTTAATGGTTTATCTTCAACCGGTACTTCCTTCAATGGCGCAACACGCCGAGGCATTTGTTAATGATACCTTTAGTTGGAAAAGTGCCCAACGTCTGCTAACCGACCATGCTATCAACAAATTCAAGCCATTGATACAACGAGTAGACCCGGCCCAGATTGAAAAAATGGTTGAAGCCTCCAAAGAGCATTTGCAACCCACAGGTACTGTTGCACCAGCTAATGAAGCTGCCACGACAACAGTTAACCAGTTAAGCGATGATCCGATCAGTCCAGAAATTGAATTTGACGATTTTGCCAAAATTGATTTACGCGTGGTACGTATCGTCAAGGCTGAGCATGTTGATGGGGCTAAAAAACTATTACGTCTTGAGTTAGATTTAGGTGGTGAACAACGTCAAGTATTTGCGGGTATCAAATCGGCCTACCAGCCTGAAGATCTCGAAGGTAAGATGACTGTCATGGTCGCCAATTTAGCTCCACGTAAGATGCGCTTTGGTATGTCACAAGGTATGGTATTAGCCGCAGGACCCGGTGGGAAAGACTTGTTTGTGCTAAACCCTGATGATGGTGCTCTACCGGGTATGCGGGTTAAATAATTGGTTTAATACATCCTTGTATAAAAAAGCCCGCATAAGCGGGCTTCTTTATAACATTAGTTTTTAGTAACTAGTTACAGCTAACACCAACGACAGCAAAAGCAGCAGTCACATCAGATGCATCTAAGCCTAAATCAGCAGCGGCTGATTCAACACCACAAGCACCGGCGTTAAAAGTAGAGCCCGAAGTCCAGTAAAGGTCATTGGCACGTAACATCACAGAGAATGCCGATTGTACGTTCCAGCCGTTAGTACGGGCCAAAGTGTAAAATGCACGGTTATAAACACCTGAGCTGTAATGAACGTCAAGACCCGAAGTCATTTCTGAAGCATGGTCAATTGAACGGCCATCTTTAGAGGGCATATCCATGTAACGTAACGCACCGTTACCTTTGAAGATTTCTGCGCCCACTTTCCAGTCGTTTGAACCGTGCATGTAGTTTTCAGCGACTTCACCAGCCATATCAGAAAACGCTTCGTTCATGCCACCAGACTCACCTGAGTATTGCAGATTTGAACGCTGTTCGGTTACGCCATGGCTAACTTCGTGAGCAGAAACGTCAAGGCTAACCAATGGGTAGAAAGTGCTGCCACCGTCACCGAAAGACATCGCTGTGCCATCCCAAAATGCATTTTGGTAGTTGCTTGAGTAATGAACACGCATTTCCAGTTTTTGACTTAAAGGCGTCACACCAAACCAGTCACCGTACATATCAAAGATAACATTACCAAAGTAATGAGCGTCATTAAGCGGTGAGTAAGCACCGTTAATGGCTTTGTGTGAATTTTCAGGGCAATTGAAAGAGAATGCACCAGATTTACGAGAAACACGGGTACCATGGTTCAAATCGATAGTTTTCACATTGTCATTTTCCATGACACAATTACCACCACTTTCAGTGACTATCAGTGCGCCAAAATCAGAACCATAATAGTACATGCCGGTTTTATCGTTGCCACCAGGACCGATTGCGTTAACGAGCGTACTACTGCCGCCGCCCGGCTTGCCTTTGTGCATGATTGATTCCATTGATTTAACTACGTTGCCATCAATTGCACTAATCAAAGCAAAAGGACGAGACACTTTGTCAGCGTTAAGGAAATCAATTTTGTAAACCAGTTGCTTTGATTGAGCATCAATAACCAGTTCAATAGTTAAATTGGTGATATTTTTAGCACCAAACAAAGACTTAACTTTGTTGATGGCTGATCTTTTAGAAATTTTAGAGACTGTATCAACACCAACAAAATTAGCAATGATACCTTGAGCGGCGATCATTTGGCCCTGTGAGTTAATTTCGCCAACAGCGTGCATTCCATAAACCGAAATGCCTTTGTAGCTTAATTTTAGTTTGCTTTTAGTGTTGCCAGATTTAGTGTTGAATGTACCTACAGCAGTAAAGCGATGCTCAGCATCAAGACCGAATGCATGGGCGATACCTTTTGCGTTTACGTCAACGCTTTTTGCTGAGGTTGAGTGTGCATCAGCTGATACGGGGGGGAATGTAAAAGCCAACAGGCCGCCTAATAATGCCGCTTTTGCTTTGTTCATTTTGTTCTTTACCTTCAATGTGTTAGTGTTATTTTTTATTTTGGACCGTAATCAAACCCCCAAGCAGTACTGACTACTTTCGAGTTATTTGTTAGAACTAGGTTAATAATACATCTGCTATTTGTTATTGCAACCCTTTATAGAACAAAAAACTGAACAAAAAACTGAGCAATAGATAACGACCTGAATATCTTTACCCAAGTGACTTCAAAATACAGTTTGCATTTTGACGTCACTTGGGTATAGATAAAATAAAAAGCTAAGGGGGCATTTTAGGTTTAAAAGTGTCTGTCCATCGGTTCAATGAAACAATATCAGCAGGATAGAGTAAGTCGAGGTAGCTTGAAATAGCGAGAAGTTGTTACAAAAAACGGTATTAGCAACAGATACCGGGAAGCTAACCTCCCGGTAACCGTCTCTTTATCTATCATCTAACAAGGTAATATCCAATGATGAAATCGTGCCTAATGGAGTGGTGATAGTGACTGATATTGCGCCACTGGTTTTCTTATTACCTTCTCCTTCGCGAGCAACCGTAAAGTCCATGGATAAAGGTAAAGTGGTGTTGGTACTACCAACCACTATGCTGGTATTACCGGACAAAGCACCATTATCGGCAGTAACGACAACCGTTGTTCCCTGTGGCATCGGATTATTAAACAGGTCTGAAAAATACAAACGCATCGGTATTGCTCTGAGTCCAACGTCATTACCATCTGCATCATTAACAATGGAGATATCAAGCCCCAGTAAATCACACTGAGTGGTTAAATCTGAGACCTCAAGAATAGCAGCAGTGATCGCCGCCCCGGTGTCATTTATAAAAACTATATCATCACAAGTGCCAGTACTCGGATTAGGATTAGTGACCACTCGCATGGCAGCATTACTGCCGGACATTGTCATATGAACATTACGACGTACATGCAGTGGCTCCCAAAGGCAATGGCCACTCGCCAGTGCTGCCTGACTACATAAAAAGCCGTTATAAACACCATCTGGTGGCGAAAACGCATTATCGTTATTAAAATCCCAGTACTCCTCAAACTCACCACCATTTGACTTGGTCGGGTTACAAGGGTCTGACGGGTCCGCACAGCTGACACCGTCGTACACCGAATTTTCATTATGATCAATAAAAGCTTCACTCAAATCATAACGATTGTAATATTCACCCGCATCAAATACGCCATTACCATTTAAGTCGGTAAATGATTCCTCACCCACCGCATGGGCCAAAATGGTAAAACGTCCACCCAAAGGTCTGTCCCTGTCAGTACGATCCACATTTAGGATACCCTGGGTGCAAGGCGCCAAGCTGCCAAAATAACCGTCACATTTAAATCCCACCGAGTTTTCATAGTGCTCTACATCAGTAAAAGGACGGACGTTTTGACTATTCCACTTAACTACGCATGAACCACCTGTGGTAGTACATCCCGGCTCCACGGCTCCCCCTTCGGTGGTCAGTACCACAGCGGTACCATCAGGCACTGGGTTATTAAAGTGATCGGCCATGAAAACACTAATATCTACTTCGATACCATCATGATCCAACCCCTCGGGGTTTAATATTTGCGGTGCCAGGGTAAAGCTGTTGTTATCGGGCAACCCGGTTGAAATGATCATAATATCTGACACCACCGAAATACGGTTATTGTGGTTGCCAGGATCAGTGTTGGTTGGCGTACTGTAAGCCAACACTCTAACAGCACCAGATACATCACCGGAGCGAACCACCGTTTGTACCAAACCGTCATTGTTTGACTGGGCACTGACTGGCGATATTGAAATACCTCCGGCATCATTGGTCAGTTCAAATGTGACTTCATTTTGCGAAGCCGGGTTACCGTTTTCGTCCAGTATTCTAAATTCAACCGTTGAGGTTTCACTGCGCCCCTGACCACCAGTGCCTTTTAAAGACAAGTAGCGATTGGATACGCCAACAAACTCCATTGAGCCGATTTGTGCTTCATTAACCGGGATCACCACGGTTTGAGTGATTGCATCACCACCGGTGATCACTGTAACGGTTACCGTATCCTCAGGCGAACAGCCATCAGCCCGGTATGTGGCAGTTGCAATACCACCAACACTGGTGACATTACCATCGAGCACCGCTTTTGGTGGAGTAGAAACTGCGCAGTTTGAGGTAAACTCAACATTCAGCGGGGGAATAAACAGCGAACCATCAATATCAAAAATCGACACACTGATCACGGTTGTCGCCCCAGCGGCCAGACTGACTCCCTCAGCCAGTCCGTTACTAACACTGATGGTGACCTCAGCAGCACCAATCTCAAAAGCTTTTTTAGCGTTGGTGGTAATAGCTGTTACCTCAACTTCGCCAGCACCCACATCACTGCTCGCCAATAAATCTAGCAAGGCGATACCATTTTCATTAGTAATAGCGGTGCCAGTATCAGGGCTTATTTTACCAAGGGTTGAGGTCGCTGTGACCAAAGTTGATTTAAGCGGCACGGTACTGCCCGATTTAAGTACCTTAATATGTAAGATGCCTGCCTCAGTCGACGAGATATTTTGGGTTTCTGTACACAAACTAATATCCCTGACATTTCTGTCCCAATCCACCGGGCAATTAACAATACTAAATGAGACGTCAGCGGTGATTAGATCCGGGTCCACCACATCACCCAAAGAGTAAAAACCTAGTTTGGTACTGGTTTGCTCAAAAGTGGCGGTAACCTCACCGGCCCCTTCAACACTACCGGCACTTAAAATGATACTGGCAAAACCGATGTTATCAGTCAAAGCCGTGCCAATAGTTGGCCTGAATTCACCCAAACTACTGCTAAACGATATCACTCGATTAACGATGGGAAAACCATCAAAATCAGTGACTGTCACTTCAATTAAACCCGGTGTGGTAGCGCTGATGGTGGTAATGTTAGTGTTGGTATCGGTGCCGTCTTTAAGTGCCATCACCATTTTTACATCACTGGAGCCTGATGACGAAGGTGCATCACCGGCAGAATTAAACGTAATTAACGCCTCAACCGCAGCAGTATCAGGGGTTACAAAAGACACTCTGGCATTACCTGTGCCCTGTGCTGTGCCTGGTAGTAAAGTCACCGTAGCAACACCTTGCGCATTGGTTTGAGCGGTACCTAATGTAGGATTTAACACCCCAGTGATCTCGGTGGTGAACCTAACCAATTCGAAGGGTAATGCCACATCATTTTTAGTTAATGTTGCCCTTAAAGTACCTGGTTTAGCCTGAGAAACCTCGGTCTGGGGATCGGAAACCCCCTCGCTATTCAGAACTTCAAGGACAATTTTATACGCAGGCGGGGTGTTCTGTTCAACTTCATCACCCAGGGTAATAAAGCCTAAAACCGCCGAATTGACTTCAACTTGAGCGGTGATCTCCCCAGCACCAGCAACCATTCCGGCAAACAGCCCAATATCAGCCAAACCGTTGTCATCGGTCAAAGCCGTGCCCACTTCGGGATTAAGCCGACCTAATGTGGTGGTAAAGGTTACGAGTTTGCCAATCACTGGTTGGCCGTCAAGGCTGGTTACCGCCACTTCAACCTTTCCCGGTGCAGCGGCACTGACAGTAGTCGTCACTTGTGAGGTATTTTTATCTTTTAATGCCAGTTCAATATTAAAACCAGTCACATCAGGTACGGTAGACGCGTCACCTAAAGAGGCAATGGTTATGGTGTCATTGACCGGGGCTCCCCCGTCGATGGTGATCGTGGCAACGGCTATGCCTGCACCTTCGATGTCACCAGGCAACAAGACCACACTAGCGACACCACTTTCGTTGGTTCGTGCCGTGCCACTGACAGGATCGATAACCCCTACCTGACTGGTAGTAAACAACACCAGTTCAAAAGGCACTACCGCACCATCTTTAAAAACGGTTGCCTTTAATGAGCCAGGTAACTCTCTGGAAACGACAGTTGTGGGGTCTGCAACACCGCTGTTATTGAGCAATTCTAGTGTAACAGTGTAAACCGGATCAGCAGGAGGCGGGGTAACAGTGCCTCCGCCAAGGTTACCTCCTGAATTATCAGCGGTAATGCCGCCACCGCCGCCACCACCGCATGAAATTAAAAATAAAGTCACGAACAACAGGCCGAAATAGTGCAATCTTTGCATTTGGGGAGTACTCCAAGAGAAATCTATTTTTTCTTATAGATCCAGATTAGACGTTAATGCCATAAATGCAAAACAATCTTGTACTTAATTACTTTTTATCCCTGCTCGCTGCTATTTTTTGTCATGACGGGTAGTCTAACCATCAATGATCGTCACTTTGTCGTATACTTGACGATAATTGATTCACTTTAGTTTCATACCCAACAGGAGAATGATGACAGATACCAATAAAATGAGCCTCACCAGCCGGATATTAATCGGTTTGGGTGGTGGATTAGCTATCGGGTGGTTGCTCAACACCTTTTTAACCGGGATCAGCTTCGACCTGACTTTATTTCAGTTTTCACCCAAAGGTTTTGTGACTGAGATATTCAATGTCGGCGGGCAGATTTTTGTCAACAGTTTGAAAATGATGGTCGTGCCACTGGTATTTGTTTCTTTGGTGTGCGGTATTTGCTCCTTAAGTGATACGACAAAGCTGGGACGTTTGGGCGGAAAATCCATTAGTTTGTACATCATTACCACCGCTATTGCGATCACCATTGCCATATCCATCGCTATCTTGATCTCTCCCGGTGAAGGGGCGAATTTTACCACCACCTCAGTTTTGACGGGTAAAGAAGCCCCAAGTCTTGGCCAGGTAATTATTAATATGGTACCAAGTAACCCGATAGCCGCTATGGCCAAAGCTGAAATGCTGCAAATCATCGTTTTTGCTATTTTGTTTGGTCTGGCAATGGTACTCAGTGGTGATGCAGGTAAACGCTTAACTCGCCTATTTGAAGATATTAATGAGATTAACCTGCGACTGGTCACCATTTTGATGCACTTTGCTCCTTACGGGGTCTTTTGCCTGATTGGTAAACTGGCAGCAACCTTTAAAGTGGCCGATTTTGGTGTTTATTTGGTTTACTACTTCTTTACCGTATTATTAGCCTTGTTTATCCATGCCTTAATCGCCTACCCGATAGTGCTCAAATTACTGTCAGGTCTTAATCCAGTGATCTTTTTCAAAAAGTTGAAAAATGCCCAGTTGTTTGCTTTTAGCACCGCCAGCAGCAGTGCGACTTTACCAGTGACATTAGAAACTGCAACCGCCAAGCTCGGGGTTAGCAGTAGTGTTGCATCCTTTACCGTACCACTGGGTGCCACCATCAATATGGATGGCACGGCAATGATGCAAGGGGTGGCAACGGTATTTATTGCTCAGGCATTTAACGTTGATTTAGGACTCGCCGATTATCTAATAGTGATATTAACGGCTACCTTGGCGTCTATCGGCACCGCTGGTGTGCCAGGTGTTGGGTTGATAATGCTTACCATGGTTTTACAGCAAGTAGGATTGCCGCTGGAGGGCATAGGTATTATTATGGCAGTTGACCGTTTGCTGGATATGACTCGCACCGCTGTTAACGTTACAGGCGACTGTATGGTTTCGTGTGTGGTGGCTAAAAGCGAAGGTGAATTTGATTTAGAGACTTTTAACGACCCCCTGGCTGGTACCGTGATTGAAGATGAAGATCTGGTGCTTAACAAGGTCTAGCTTTAAAACTCAATAAAATAAGCCACTTCAATCAGTGATGAGACGTTAAGTTTGCGCTGGGCAAACTTAACGTCATTCAGGGGGGCATCGGTTATCCGGGTAATTTTACAACGGGCAAATAAAGTGTCAATTTCACTACAAGGGACATTAAACGGTGGGCCTTCAAT
>JBLHHD010000026.1:0-13793 GCA_047614605.1 Alteromonadaceae bacterium | reverse complement strand
CAGGCGTAAGGTGGTCTACAAAAAGGATTGGGATCACAGGTCGATATCTTCATTTTACAGTGTCAAAGTGAGTGAATTATACTCTATCAGGTGTAAGAATAAACAGTCGATTACTTATATGGCCCGCGATGAGATTATCGAAGTTGAACCACTATATGCTTTTGGTTGATTATTAGACCTGATAGGGGATTGAGTTAACAGCTCCTATCCCCAATCATCGACTCAACTGCTCTATCAAAGAACTAAACGCACCGGGGAAAGTACCAAAGCCAATCACCAAAAAGATGATCAAGGCATTTAGTAACTGGCCGTTGATAGTCAGTGTGAGTGTCGGGAGCTCGTGCTCTTCTTCTGGGCTTTTGATCATCATCATGATGACTCTGAGGTAGTAAAATAATCCCACTACACTGCCTGCAACCAGCGCTGAGAGCAGCCACCACATTTGATGACTCACCGCAGTCACTACCAAATAAAATTTGCCCATAAAGCCGATGGTTAGCGGAATACCAGCCAGTGATAACATCAATAATGCCAGAGTTATTGCAATGGACGGTTTGCGCCAAAATAAGCCAGTAAGGTCTTGTTGGGTTTTGATTTGTGGCAGTTGCATCAGCACCGAAAATACCCCAGTCAGAGTGAACAAGTAGGCGACCAGATAAAAAACGGTCGCTTCGGTGGCAAAAGTGTCAGTTAAAAACAGCGTTTGGGGTGAATCAACCAGCAATAAAATGATCAACAAATAACCAAAGTGGGCAATGGATGAATACGCCAGCAGCCGTAACAGGTTATTTTGCAGTAACCCCAAAAAGTTACCGATGAGCATCGAGGCAATGGCAACCGTGGCAACAATATCAACCACCGCTTCGTAACTGGTCCAGTGTCCTGCGCTAAACATTCGCCATAAAATGATAAAGGCTGATAGTTTGGACAATGTTGCCAGCAGTGCAGCCGTGGGCAATGGTGCTCCTTCGAATAAATCGGCGACCCATAGGTGACAAGGCACCAATGATAATTTGAAAAATAGCCCGCCAAGAATAAAAATAACGGCACTAATAGTGACCCAGCCAGGTAACGTCGCTACCCGGGTTTGGGTGCTTAAATCGTTAAAGGACAAGGTACCAAACTGAAGATACAAAATTGCAATACCCATTAATATCAATGCTGAGGCGATAGCGGATAAAATCAGGTATTTAACCCCGGCTTCTTGGCCTTTAAGGTCGTTACCAGCGTACGCCACCAAACCGACAAAGGACAAACTCATTAACTCTAAACCTAAGAAGAAGCTGGCAAAATGGTTGGCAGCAACCATGATTAATGCCCCTAAAGTACTCAGCAGCATGAGTAGATAATATTCTTCTTTACGTTCGTCGAGGGTTTCGAGCCACTGATATAACTGCACCCATAACATGCTGACCACAATCAGTAAAATCAACGATATAAATGGGGTGATCGGATCGAATAAAAATAAGTGACTGACGGCACCGGGTTTGCCGATCTGCACAAATAAGGTCATCATGGTTGCCAACAAACCGCCACCACAAATCAAATAAGCGGTTGAATGTTTTCTTGTCAGAGCAATGGCGCTCAGCAAAATTAAAATGGTGATGGTCAAGACAATGGCGGGTAAATAGTGAATGCTCATAACAGCCCCTTAGCGATAGTGTGTACCAGGTTGTTTTGTACCATGTCTAAAAAGGGCTGAGGATGCAGCCCCATGTAGACCAACAGTCCGCACATCAACAGCAAAGTGGTGGCCTCTCGTTTGTCGGTGTCGGCAACTATAATCGGCGCTTCAAAGCTGGTGGGGCCAAAGAAGGTTTTGTAAATGATCAACAACGAATAAATCGCGGCCAAAATAAGCCCACTAGCGGCGACCACCGTATACCAGGGATAACGCTCGAAGCTACCAACCAGCACCAAGAATTCAGCGACAAAGTTGCCCAAGCCAGGCATTCCTAAAGAAGCCACGGCAAAAAACAATCCAATAGCACTTAAACGCGGTACCTGCTGCCACAAACCACCAAGTTTATTTAAATCCCGAGTGTGGAAGCGGTGCGAAATCATGCCTACCAGCATAAACAGGGCTGAGGTGCTGATCCCGTGGGCCAGCATCTGCATTACCGCCCCTTGCAGGGCATAGATATTAAAGGCAAAACAGCCCATCAGCACAAAACCCATATGGCTGACACTCGAATAAGCGATAAGTCGTTTTAAATCGGTTTGAACAAAAGCCATCATGGCACCATAAACAATGCCGACCCCCGCTACAGTCATCATAATTGGCGCAATTTCTAAAGAGGCATCAGGAAATAACGGTAATACAAAACGAATTAGGCCGTAACCACCGGTTTTTAATAACACCGCTGCCAAAATAACACTGGCCGCTGTGGGAGCTTGAGTATGTGCATCAGGCAACCAACTGTGAAAGGGCAAAGCAGGTAACTTGACCAAAAAGGCAATGGTAAAGCCAATCGCAGCCCAGTAAGCCATGTCACCGGTGACGGGGTTTTTGATCAACACCATGTAATCAAAGCTTAAAATACCGGTTTGTTGGTAATGCAGTATCACCAATGTGGCTAGACTCAGCAGCATTAACAAACCGCCAGCCTGAGTGAATAAAAAGAACTTAAACGCGGCATATTGGCGATTCTCGTAACCCCAGATGGCGATTAAAAAGTACATCGGTACCAGCATCACCTCCCAAAAGACAAAAAACAAAAACAAATCCATGGCAAGGAAAACGCCCATCACCCCTGCTAAGGTCCACAGTAGGTTGAGATAGAAAAAGCCAGTGCGAGATTTGATTTCTGTCCATGCTGAGGACAAGGCAACTAACCCCATCAATACGGTTAACAACACCAGTAAAAAGCTTAGTCCGTCCATGGCAAGGTGGGCGGTAATGTTAAGGCGAGGTATCCAGCGTAAGGGTTCGTCAACCAGCCATTGATTGGGCAGTTGCTCAATATTAAAGGCGCTAAGTGAGGGGATCAGTGGCAAACAGCAAGTGATCAGCGAAATTAAGGCGATTTGGCGAGGTAAAGTGCTGCTAAAGCGTTCACTGTACCAGGCAATCACGCCGCCGACTAAGGGGATCAACAACAGTGTTAGTAATATCATTTAATTAATACCCAGCTAATGGCTAAGACACAAAATAAGATCAGACTGGCGTTGTAGCTGCGCAACCGGCCATTTTGAAAACTAATGGCGAGGTTATGCATCAGGCAGCTAAAGACTTCGAGTCTGCGATAAAACAAGTCGATAATGTCGTGACGGTTAAGGTGACAAAGCCACTTAAACGGCACCACAAAGAGCATGTTATAGACATAATCAAACCCCCAGCCACTTTTAAGCAAAGCATGTACACCTTGTAATAAAGGTGATTTTATTGGGGCACCAAACAATTGCTTTTTAAATGCCAGCCAGGCTACGCCAATGGCAATCAACGGAATGAAAATGGGCAACCAGTGTTGCATAGCACTGAGCCCTACGGTTGGTAAAGCAGGCATTAACTCGGCTAGTCCACTAGGCTCTATGCCAGCAAGCAGTGACGGTACAATCAAAACCAGCAAGGCGATATGCATGGTTTTGGTTGGGGTATGGTTTGGCTCTTGTTGCATGTCACCCAAAAACACCACGAAGAACAAGCGGGCACTATAAAAAGCGGTAATAAAGGCACCGAGCACCGCAGCCCACCATAACCCTTCAAACCCCCCATCAATAATGCGTTCAAGAATGCTTTCTTTGGAGAAAAACCCCGAAGTGAGCGGGAAGGACGCCAGTGCTGCACAACCCACTGCAAATGACAGTGCTACCACCGGCAATTTTTTCAGTAAGCCGCCCATTCTAAAAATATTGTGTTCATGATGGACGCTGTAAATCAGCGCGCCGGCAGATAAAAATAGCAACGCTTTAAAAAATGCATGCGTCATTAGATGAAAGACCGCTGCAGAGCCTGCGCCAACACCAAGGGCTAAAAACATATAACCTATCTGACTGATGGTTGAATAGGCCAAAATACGCTTAACATCCGATTGCACCATCGCGGCACTTGCGGCGAGTAATAAGGTAACCGTGCCCACCAGAGCCACAAGATACATGGCATCGGGTGACAGATGAAATAACTGATAATTTCTGGCGATAAGGTAAACGCCAGCGGTGACCATAGTGGCTGCATGGATTAATGCGCTAACCGGTGTAGGACCTGCCATGGCATCGGGTAGCCAGCTTTGTAACGGTAGCTGAGCCGATTTTCCTACGGCTCCTGCGAGTAATAAAATACAACATAAGGTCGCCATTTCATTGCCCGGTTGCCAAACGTTACTGGCCTGAATTTGCATCTGTTGAATATCGAGGGTACCGAGCTGATAAAATAGTAAAAACAAACCGATAGCCATACCCGTATCGCCGATACGAGTCATTAGAAACGCTTTGTTGGCCGCGTGGTTATTGCTGCGATCTTTATACCAAAAACCAATCAAGAGGTAACTACACAACCCCACGCCTTCCCAACCCATGTAAAGTAGCAACATGTTGTCAGCCAGCACCAATATCAGCATGGCGGCGACAAACAGGTTTAAATAAGCAAAGTAGCGGCGATAATCGGTGTCTTTGTCCATAAACCCGGTGGAGTACAGGTGAATGAAAAAACCGACACCGGTGACGATAGTGATCATCACTAATGACAAAGAGTCGAGATAAAAGTCAAGACTGATGGATAGGTCACTGACCTGCATCCAATTGCCAAACCCGGCTTTTAGCACAAAGTGGGTTTGATCCCACAAGCTGATGTTAAATGCCATGGCAATGGCTGCCGAAGCACCTACGGAGCCTACGCCTAGCAGCGAAACCCAGCGTTTGGTTGGTTTGAACAAGATCAAAATCAGGGCGCTGAGAAAAGGTAACAGCGGGACCAATGGTAATAAGGGCAATAGCGGGCTGTCGGTGAGCATCATTAACCTCGCATCTGGATAAGTTTGTCAACATCCAGGGTATGGTGCTGACGGTACATATGAATAACTAACCCTAACCCCACGGCAACCTCTGCGGCTGCAAGTGTCAGTATCAGGACATACATAATTTGTCCATCGGCGTTACCATGAAAACTCGACGCGGCGACAAATAGCAGTACCACGGCATTTAGCATGATCTCCAATGAGACCAAGATAAATAGCAGGTTGCGCCGGGCTATCACACCAAAAATACCGATGGCAAATAAACCGAGGCTCAGATACAACAACCAGTGAATAGGGATCATGATGAAGGCTCCTGTGTGGTATCCGGGGCATCTTGCACTTGATCAGGTTGAACCGCTTTAGATACGGTGGTTTGGCGTCGACCAATATGGATGGCACTGATAAGTGCCGATAACAACATCATTGCAGCAATCACTACCAATAATTTATAAGGTCCGTATAACTGAGTGCCTAACTGTTTAACCGAAACCGTTTGAATAGAAAAGCCGCCATCGGATAAGTTGCCGGGGACACTCAGGTGCATAATTAACGGACTGGTAAACGTGCTTAACGTAAAAACCAGTTCGATAAACAATACTGCTGAAAGTATAAATGCCCCAGCTGAGCCTTTAAACGAAAATAATAAATGCTCTTCATCGAGACTTTTTTGCCCTTGATGAAGCATCATGGTGACAAAAATAAACAACACCATTATCGCCCCGGCATAAACAATAATTTGTAAAGCGGCGGCAAATGAAGAGCCGAGTAAAAAGAAGATCAGCGCAATAGCCAACATGGTCACCACCAAATAGAGCAGGGCGTGAACCACGTTATGCGAGGTGACTGTCATCATTGCACTGACCAGCGTGACGGTCGCCGCAATTAAAAACAAAATTTCGATCATGGCATCAGGCTCCTGATATCAATCGGGGGTTTTTCATTTTGCGCTTCACCTTTGCCTTTACCCTTGATGGCTTTACCGCAGACTTTATAAAAGTTGTAGTCGTGGTATTTACCGGGGCCGTCAATCAACAAATGTTCTTTTTCGTAGACTAGGTTTTGGCGGTTATATTCGCCCATTTCGACATCTGGAGTGAGCTGAATGGCATGGGTAGGACAGGCTTCTTCACAAAAACCACACATAATGCAGCGCGAAAAGTTAATGGTGAACGATTTAGCCAGCCAGCGACCTTCTTCGTCTTCCGTTTTTTGCACATCGATACAATCGACAGGGCAAGCGACCGAGCACAGGTTACAAGCAACACAACGTTCATCGCCATCCGGGTCCCGGGTCAGCACAATACGTCCACGATAACGAGGTGACAGATAAGGCTGTTCTTCTGGGTACTGCACCGTGTCCGTCTTGCTGAACGAGTGTTTAAGCGTCAACCATAATGTTCTGATTTGACTCATCATAATCGGTTTCTCCTGGGCATTTTCACAATCCCCTTAAAACAGTGGTGACAATTGCCACGCACCGGTCAGCAACAGGTTAAGCAAAGCCAGAGGCAACATTACGTACCAGCCATAAGCCATCAGTTGGTCGTAACGTGGGCGGGGAATAGCGGCTCTTAACAAGATAAAAAACATCACGAAGATAAACGTTTTTAAAATAAACCACACCAGCGGCGGTAAAAATGGACCTTGCCAGCCACCAAAGTACAAAGTGGTGATCAACGATGAGATCAAGATAACCCCAAGGTATTCACCGATAAAAAACATGCCAAATTTCATACTGGCGTATTCGGTGTGAAAACCGGCGACAATCTCGGTTTCGGCTTCGGGCAGGTCAAACGGTGCCCGGTGACTTTCGGCAATACCAGCAATAAGAAACAAAAAGAACCCCAGCGGTTGAGCTAAAATAAACCAGCCATTAGCCTGTGCGGCGACAATTTCGCTGAGACTGAAAGAGTCAGCAACAATAACGACGCCCATCAGGGCAAGTCCCATAAACACTTCATAACTAAGCATTTGCGCGGCAGTACGCATGGCACCTAAGAGCGCATATTTACTGTTGGACGAAAACCCGGCCAGCATGATGCTGTAAACCGATAAAGAGCTAATGGCGAGTAAAAACAATAAACCGTGATCAAAATGCGCGATCTGAATGCCCGGTGCAAAGGGAATAATGGCAAACCCGAGTAGCATCATGATCATTACAATCATCGGGGCGATGACAAATAAAACTTTGTCGGCAAAAGGCGGTATCCAGTCTTCTTTGGTGAAGATTTTAATCATATCAGCGACCACCTGACCAAGCCCAAAAGGCCCAACCCGGTTGGGACCAAGGCGGTCTTGCCACCAAGCGAGTACCCGCCGTTCAAGCCAGGTTGACCAGGCACCGCTGAGTAACAGCACGACCAAAATGACCAGCGGCAGTATCCAGTTATTAATCAGCCAGTCGCTCATAAGGCACTCCCACTACTTTGTGTTGGACTGTTTTTACCGGCCAAGCTATTTCCGGCCAAGCTGTTCGCTCTTGCATGGTGACCGAGTTGTAAAAACTGCTGCATGGGTACCAGTAAAAGATCATTTGCCATGGTTTTATCAATTTCACAAGGCAGTTCAAGCGTTGATCGGGCACTGCTTAAGCTGAGCGTATCCCCTTCATTAACACCCAGTTTTTGTGCCATGGCAGCGGTTAAAAATACTTTGGGTTTTGGGATGAGCTGCTGTAATGAGGTCGAATAAACCGCCAGCTCATCATCGGCATAAATATGATGTTTGGGGCTAACCGGAATGCAATCCTCTGGCACGCTGGTGGCTTTTAAATGGCTTAAATCAATCGTGTTTAAGCCGATTTCACCACTAAACAAAGTGATGCCATAACAGCCATCTTCATCAAGGGTTTTATTAATCCCCTGACTTGAATTCCACTTCGGTGACCATACCCCGGTAACCGGTGTTTTAACCTCAACCAGCAACTTTTGCCGAAAGGCAGGTACACCTTCCATAGAAAAGGTCATTGGCGAGACATTATCTTTGACTGGTGGGTATTCTTTAACATCAATAGTGGCATTTATGGCGGTGCGCCCGGTTGAACGTAAGGGTTGACGGGCGATACTAAACTCACTTTGCCATTGTTCAGTAAAGGCGCTTAACGGCTCCAGCACACTAAATTGCTGTACAGTCCAGCTCAGCGTTTGCTCGTGAGTATGTAAACCGGTTAAGGTTTGTAGCCATTCAAAACTGGATAAACGGTTTTTAATTGCGGGCATGGTGGCAAAAGACTGCTGCAAGCGGCCCTCTGCACTTAACCAGCAAGCCTGGGTTTCGGCAAAAGAAGACACTGGCAACACCATATCTGCCATTTGTACCGTACGGGTCAGTAACTGATCTAGCACAATAATATGTTTTACTTTGTCGAGCAGTTGATCGAGTGTTTCATCGGCGTAATAACGGTATAAATCGGTTTCCATCACAATCAGGATACTTGGCGGATTGTTGCGCAGTCGTTCTAGCAAACTGTCGAGTCCTTGTCCAAGCTCTGCCAAGACTCCTAGGCCAAGGCTGTTAACCTGACCGCTGGCACAATAGAATCCCGCTCGGGGATTACGCTGTTGCAATAATAACGCAATGCGTAAACAGGCGGCTAAAATCGCTGGATGATCGCCATTGGTGCCGGTGACCAAGGCTGGATTTTTGGCATTAAGCAGCTCTTGGCTTATTTGCCGGGCTTGCTCTGATACGCCACCTTCGCCAGAGCGGTTATTTGCACTGAGCTGTGCTTCAATTTCACCAAGTAAAACCAGTTGTGCCGCCGGGGCAAGGTTAAGATTACGTTTGGCAACATCTTCAAGTCTTGAAGTATGGGTATTGACGATAGTTAATGGTGAACGGCAATCCTGAGCGATATTTCTCACGGCTTCGTCTTGCCAGGTTTTAATTCCCAATTTAGCCGCTTTATCGATACCAGCATTACGGGTCATTTGACGAATGGACAACGCTAACCGGGGTGCGGTATGAGTCGGGTCTTCTCCAATAAGCAACATCGCATCACAAGCTTCGATAGCGGTTAGCGATAATAAGTTAAGCTTGTTTTGCTGATAAGTATCAGTCAAAAGTTTAAGCTGACTGGTTTGGCTGTCGGGTAAACCCGTATAAAAATGTTTTTGACCTGTGAGCTTGATCAATGCGGCATTATTTTCAATGGAGCTACGAGTAGACCCCACCGCAATACAATCGCCATGGCTGAGCCAGTCAGTAACTAATTGCTCGGCGGCTTTAGAGGTGATCACATCAACGGATTGGTGTTCATTATTTCTGCGCCAAGGATGTTCGAGGCGATCAGTATGATTGACATGTTCATAACCAAAACGGCCCCGATCACATAAAAAGTGGGCGTTAACTGCCGGGTTATGGCGATTGCCAACTTTGCGGATGATGCCGTTACGCTCAGACGTATAAGTATTACAGCCAACGCTGCAACTGGTGCAAACGGTTGGAGCCGATTGCAAATCCCATTTACGGCTAAACTGCTGGCTGAATGGTTTGTCGGTAAATACCCCGGTAGGGCAAACTTCCACCAGATTACCGGCGAATTCATTTTCAAGCTCGCCGGGTTCAGCCCGGCCAAAAAAGACATTATTGCGTGATGCAAATACATTAAAGTCGTCGCCACCGCAATAATCCCGGTAAAACCGGACGCAACGATAACAACTGATGCAGCGGTTCATTTCGTGATTTAAAAAAGGCCCTAAATACTGGTTAAGATGGGTGCGTTTGGCACCGGGGTAACGGCGTTTAATATGGCCGCTAAGCAGCGTCATATCTTGCAAATGGCAATCGCCGCCTTCTTCGCAAACCGGGCAATCATGAGGGTGATTAGTCATCATAGCTTCGATAGTGGTTGCCCTAAATAATGCTGGTTTTTCGCCAGTGAGCGATAAAATCATGCCCTCGCTGACAGGCGTCATACAGGCCATGATCAAGCGACCCCGTTCATCTTCGGCATTTTGATATTGAGTCATGGCACACAAGCGACATGAACCCACCGAACCCATTGCTGGATGCCAGCAAAAATAGGGTAAGTCCATTTGCAGTTTCAAACAGGCTTGGAGCAGATTAGTGCCGGCGTCAACTTCATGAGGGGTACCATCGACAAAAATGGTGACTTGGTTAGTCATGCTTATGCTCCTGATGATCAAAAGGACAACAACCCTGCTCGATGTGGGCAATAAAATCATCGCGAAAATAATTTAGCGCACTTTGCAGCGGCTCTACCGCACCGGGGGCTAGCGCACAAAAGGTATTGCCCGGTGCGGCGAAACGGCATAAATCTTCTAGCTGAGCAATATCGGCAAGCTCGCCATTACCCTGTTCAATTTTTTCGAGTATCGCCACCGCCCAGGGCAAACCATCACGACAGGGTGTACACCAGCCACAAGATTCCTGAGCAAAAAAATCAACCAGATTAATGACCATTTGCACCGGACAGTATTTATCATCAAGAATGATAATGGTGCCAGTACCCATTCGTGAACGTTGTTTGCCCACTTCGTCGTAATCCATCGGGGTGTCGAGGTGTTTTTGCACTAAAAAGTCAGTTGAACCACCTCCGGGTAAAAATCCTTTTAACTGGTAGCCATCACACATACCACCGGCATGAACATCAATGATCTCACCAATAGGGGTGCCCATTGGCAGCTCCCATAAACCGGGGTTTTTGACCCGGCCACTGACGCCAAATATTTTGGTCCCGGCATCTTTAAAGCGACCGAGCGATTTAAACCAGTCAGCGCCAAAATTAATAATATGGGGTAAACAGCAAAAGGTTTCGACGTTATTGACTATGGTGGGTTTGCCCCATAATCCGGCGACCTGAGGAAAAGGCGGTTTGGCACGGGGGTTGGCCCGTTTGCCTTCAAGGGAGTTAATTAGCGCGGTTTCTTCACCGCAAATATAACGTCCGGCACTGGTGTGCAGGTGAATTTCAAAATTAAAGCCACTGTTAAGAATGTTTTTACCGAGTAAATTATTGGCATAACATTCTTTAAGGGCCGCTTCGATACGTTCAATGGCTTGGTAGTAGTCACCACGAATAAAAACATAGCCGATATCAGCTTGTAAGATATAAGCACCAACAATTAACCCTTCGATGATTTGGTGCGGGGTTTTTTCTAGCAACATGCGATCTTTAAATGCGCCGGGTTCCATTTCATCGGCGTTAACAATCATGTATTTTGGGCTGGGAGCATCATCACCCTGAGGCACAAAACTCCACTTTAAACCAGTTGGAAAACCCGCACCACCCCGGCCACGCAGGTTAGATTGCTTGAGAACTTCAAGTACAGCGGTGGGCTCCTGGCTTAACGCGGCTTTTAACCCGTCATAACCACCATGTTGTTGATATTGTTCTAGTTGCCAGCAGTTTTCATCGTCGGTGATAAACCGGGTGAGTGGTTTATCTGGCAGTGGGAGCTTTAAGGGTGTCTCAAACTTGGCTAGCTCACTCATTTGTTTGCCCCCGCTTTAAGCTGGCTCAAAATACCTTCAACCCCTTGTGGCGCTATCAGTTCAAACAGCTGTTCGCTGGCAATCATTACTGGGGCCTTATCACATGCGCCGAGGCAGGGCAGCGGTATCAGGGTAAATTGGTTATCTTGTGTGGTTTGTCCATCATTGATGCTTAACTGTTTACTCAGGCATTGGCGGATTTTTTTGCCGCCCATTAAATCGCAACTAATACCATCACAAGGATGTAGCACCACTTTGCCTACCGGTTGGCGAAAAATCAGGTTATAAAAGGTCGCTACCCCATCCAAATCGGCGGTGGTTAGCTTCATGTGCTCGGCAAGTGCGGCCAAACAGCCGTCGCTGACCCAGCCACGGTGTTGCTGAATGATTTTTAGTGCATCAATAGATGCACCGGATGCAAAAGGAACATGACTGAGGGCTTCATCAATCTGTTGCTTTTCTACGTCGCTTAATTGCACCTGGTCATTGGTGGGGATAAGCTGTTGTGGTGTCTGTGTTTGCAAATCGAGTCTCCTGGACCTTCGTTGTCTTAGCGATCTACATCGGCCATGACAAAATCGATACTGGCAATGATCACAATCAAATCCGCCAACATTAATCCCCGGGCCATTGGTGGGATCATCTGCAAATGAGCAAATGACGGGGTACGGATACGGGTGCGATAACTGGTGCTACTGCCGTCGCTGAACAAGGTGTAGCTATTAATGCCTTTGGTGGCTTCGACCGCAAAGGTGGTTTCACCTTTGGGCATGACGGCTCCCCAACTGACATTTAAAAAGTGCTGAATAAGGGTTTCAATATCGTGTTTGCTGTCATTATTCATCGGTGGTGTTGTGGCTGGGTGTTCTGCCTTGTAAGGCCCTTCGGGCATATTATTAACGCACTGACGAATAATGCGCACACTTTGGCGCATCTCTTCAACCCTTAGTTTACAGCGGGCATAGGCATCTCCCTGATCGTCCAAAGGTACTTCAAAATCATAATTATCATAACCGCTGTAAGGGCTTTGTTTGCGCAAGTCATAATCAAGTCCAGTGGCTCGCAGACCTGCACCGGTGATCCCCCAATCCAGTGCTTGTTGAGTATCGTATTTGCCGATACCGACACTACGACGTTTTAAGATGCTGTTTTGCATCACCATTACTTCGTACTCATCCAATCGTTTGGGGAAGTAATCGGTGAAATCTCGCATCATTTTGTCCCAGCCTTTTGGTAGGTCCTGAGCTAATCCGCCAATACGGAACCAACTTGGGTGCATTCGTGCGCCGGTGATCGCTTCGATAATGCCAAACAGTTTTTCACGGTCAATAAACAGATAAAAAATCGGTGACAACTGGCCCACGTCCTGAGCAAAGGTGCCAAAAAACAACATATGACTAAGAATACGAAAACACTCTGACAGCATCACCCGAATACATTTGACCCGCTCAGACACTTCAATACCGGCCAGTTGTTCAAGGGCCAGTACATAGGGGAAATTATTCATTACCCCGCCGAGGTAGTCTATTCGATCGGTATAGGGGATAAAACCGTGCCAGGTTTGGCGTTCAGCGATTTTTTCGGCACCGCGATGGTGAAAGCCAATATCAGGCACGGCATCAACCACACGCTCGCCATCAAGCTGCAACGCAACCCGAAAAACCCCGTGAACACTCGGGTGATTAGGACCGAGGTTTAAAAACATATAGTCATTGTCAGCAGAGCCCTCTTTCATCCCCCATTCAGAGGGCACAAAGCGTAAGGCTTCTTGTTCTTTTGCCAGTTTTTGCTGGTCGATGGTAAACGGGTCATGTTCGGTGGCTCGGCATGGAAACTCTTTACGTAGCGGGTGACCGACAAAAGTGGGTGGCAATAAAATGCGCGATAAATTGGGGTGGCCGTCAAACACAATACCAAATAAATCCCAGGTTTCGCGTTCATACCAGTTGGCATTTGGCCACAGCGGGGTTATTGTGGGGGCGTGTAAGTTATCCGCAGTTAAAGTGATTTTTAAGCGCACGTCTTGTCTACGGGCGATAGATTTTAATTGGTAAACAACGGTAAAGTCTTTGGCGGGTAACAGCGCTTTATCAAGTCTTAAACGCTCGTCAACCCCATATAAATCAAACAGCATCGAAAATGGCTTAGCGACATTTTTAAGTAGTGACAACACAGGGATTAAGATTTCAAAGGCGATCCAGAGGGTTAAAATGCCATCAGGGGTGGCTTGCCGGGTATATTTGTCAGCACTTAACAGAGCAAACAGTTCAGGAATATCAGCGCTGGTGGTATCGCTATGGTTGGGTAGTCGGCTTTTAGAATCGATAGCGTTATTTTTTTTGTTGTTGACCCGTGATTCAGACATAGGCTAAACCCCGTCAGGCG